>JAFVSY010000067.1 GCA_017503465.1 Tidjanibacter sp.
CATCAGTGCCGAAGCGGTAGGAGGACGGTCGAGGTAGACCACCTGCGAACCGTGGCTGATGGGGAGCAGCAGTCCGAGCGAACACTCGTAGGTGTGGGCCAACGGAAGGATGCTCAGGAATATGTCCTCCTCGTCCACATTCTGCATATCGTAGCAGAGTTCCACCTGGGTGGTGAGCGCACGGTGGGTGAGCATCACGCCCTTCGGTGTGGAGGTGGTGCCGGAGGTGTAGATGATTGCTGCGAGGTCCTCGGGTTTGGGCTCGGCGGGAGCAACGTGCTCCTCGCAGGTGCGGTTGAGCACACCGAGGTTTTTGGTGCGGATGACGATGTTCATCCTACCGATGGTTTCGGCCGAGAGTTTGGTGTAGAGTTTGTCGCTCACGCAGAGTGCTTTGGCCTCAGAGTGGGCGATGATTTTGTCGAGTTCGGCACCCGAGAAGTCGGGCAGGATGGGCACGATGACCATACCGGCATTGACGGCTGCAAAGTAGCACACGCCCCAGTTGGGCATACTGCTACTCAACAACACCACCTTGTCGCCGGGGGCTATGCCTGCACCCGAGAGGAGTTCGCTGACGTAGGCAACCCTGTCGGCCATTTCGCCATAGGTCATACTCTCACGCTCGAACATCGAGAGTGCGGTACGCTTGCTCCACTTGCGAACACTATGGGTAAAAAGTTGTTTAAGTGTTTCGATTTTCATTTCTTAAAATATTGACTTACCTTTGAGGTTGTTTACATTGTTGTAAAACCAGCGACAAAAGTAGTGTAATTATTGTTTCCGACCACAAAAGTAACAAAATCTGTGGGATGTTCAAAACCGAAAAAATATCGGAACTGATGGCCTCGGCAGGCTTTGATGCGTGGGGAGTGGTCCGTGTGGAAAAACTCTCCGATGCCAAAGGGCGATTTGAGGGGTGGTTGGCGGAGGGTAACGCACCCGACCTCGACTACCTACATCGCAACATCGACAAACGCTTCGATGCGGGCCTGCTGCTGGAGGGAGCGCGGAGTGTGGTGGTGGGAGCCGTGAGTTACAAAAACGGCTTCTCAATGGGCTACAAGGCCGATTGCGACACCCGCATAGCCTCCTATGCACTTGCGCCCGACTACCACTCGGTGCTCAAAGATATGTTCCGCACGGTGGCCGCAGGGCTCGGTATCAGCGACCGCAAAGCGGTGAAAATCTGCGTGGATAGCACTCCCTTGGCCGAGAAGACCTTGGCACGCCTGGCTGGTATTGGTTGGATTGGGCGCAACTCGTTGATTATCAACCCACGGCTCGGTTCGTTCATCGTCTTGGGTGCGCTGGTGCTCACCGAGGAGTGCGACTCCTACAGTGCCCCCTATGAGGAAGATGGCTGCATAGGGTGTGGCCGCTGTTTGCTACGATGCCCAACGGGAGCAATTAACCCCACAAGGAGTATAAATACGACACTTTGCATATCAAACAGAACAGTTGAACTTGGCTCCGAAGAGGCCACTTTTGACACCCACGGGTGGATATTTGGATGCGATGAATGTCAGACCTGCTGCCCCCACAACGCCACTGCTCCGTTGCACGTCAATCCGCGCTTCGACCCCATTGTGGACCCCATCGCCTACGACAGCACATTTTGGGCCAACATCTCCCCCGAGGAGGGCAAAACTTTGTTCGCAGGGACCCCGCTGGTACGTCGCTTCAGGGGGTGATGTCAAAAAATAGTACACGGGATTTGTTTTTTCACACTAAAGGCATAAATTTGCGAACGGCTGTGGACGTACACACAAACGATAAACAATCCCAATGGTAGTGATTTTTTGATAACATAAAACGAAAACATAAAACCATACTAACAATGAAAATGAAAAACCTTATCACTCTGTGCCTTTTGTTGATATTCCACGGTGTGAGTTGCACACCCAACAATGTGTCGGACGTACCAAAGGAGAACACCCTTGCTCTCTCTATTGCCCCATTGATGGATGCCACCACCTCTGCACCTCAGAATATGACCTTCTTGGAGTGGGACACCCAGGCCACCATTGCAATCAATGGCGAGAAGGCGGTTGTAAATCCCTTGAATGACGCTTCCGAAGCGTTGGTTGCTACCTTCACTCTGCCCAAAGGAATTACCGCACCCTACACCATAACCTATCCCTACACGGAAGGCACCTCGGCCCAAAAGCCGTTGGTGGTGTTTCCCGCCGAGCAGGAGATTGCTCCCGGCAAATTCAACCAACTCTCGACGCCTGCCTGCGGTGTGGTTGAGAGTGGCCAAAATGGTGGCACGCTGCGCCATCTTGCGGGAGTAACCCGTTTGATGTTGGTGTCGGCCGAAGCGCCCACACCCCTCGACCGCATCGTCATCACCTCAAAAGATGAGTCCACTCTTGCGGGCACTTTTATGGTTGATTGCAACTACGAGGCGATGATTGCTACCGACAACACCTCAACACAAGCAACCTACAAATTGCCCAAAGGCTACACCCTATCGGCCGACAAACCTGCGGAATTCTACTTAGCGCTCCCCTATGGCGACCACGGTAGGTGTGAGGTTGAGATTTTCGACACCAATGGTAGTTCAACAGTCCTCAATGTGAAGGAGTTTAGTGTCAACAAAGGCGACATCAAAACGCTGGGAGAGTTTCCCTTCTCAGCCCATTCGACAATCAACGTAGATGAGTGGAACAGTTCGAAGCCTGTTACGCCTTTCCACAAGAAGGTATATGGCTACGTCAAGGACACCGCAGGCAACCCAATCGAAGGCGTGGCTGTGAGCGACGGCTACACGGTGGTGGCCACCAATGCCGAGGGATACTACACACTGGACGTTTCGCCAGACACCTGGTATATCTACTACTCCACCCCTGCCGAGTATGAGGTGGCGGTAAATGAGTATGGCCAACCCTGCTTTTGGCAATCCTACCCTGCCAAGTCGGCTCGTATTGATTTCACTCTCACACCACTTCCGGGTGGCAAAGAGCAGAAGTTTGCCTTCTTCACCTTTGCTGACCCACAGGTTTATTCCAACAACAACCTCAACCGCTTCCTCAACGAAGCTGTGCCGGGTATCGCTGCCCACGCTGGCTCGCTCAACATTCCCAAATATGGCATCACCTTGGGCGACATTGTCTTCAACACCGACAACTTCAAGTGTAGCCACCATATGCCAAGTATGAGGGATGGTTTTTCGGAGAGCAAAGTGAATATGCCGGTATTTCAGGTTATGGGCAACCACGACCAAAATGAGTTCAATGCCTCCGCTCCTTTGGTTGCCGACGAGCGCAGTTCAGACATCAACATCAAGGCCCAGAGGGACTTCGAGAGTGTGTTTGGCCCCGTGAACTACTCCTTCAACCGTGGCGATGTACACATCGTTGGTATGCGTAACGTGATATTCACTTCCGCCACCTCCAACAATAGCTACAAACTCGGCTTTACCGACCAACAATATGAATGGCTCAAACAGGACCTCGCACTTGTCCCTAAGGACAAGATGATATACTTCTGTGTCCACATCCCCCTCTACGACAACAAGAGTTCCAACATTGCTGTTCTCAAAACCGGCACCAACATCCAAGAGGTGTTGGCTCTGCTGAAAAATTACAAAGAGGTGCACATTATGTCGGGACACGAACACACCCAGCGCAACTACACCAACTCGCTCGGCATCAGGGAGCACAACATCGCCTCTGTGGCAGGTGCGTGGTGGACTGCGTGCGTTTGTGGCGACGGTTGTCCCAATGGTTTCAACGTCTTTATTGCCGAGGGTAACAACCTCGTGGACGACTACTATTATGGCTACACAGCCTCCTCTTCCACTCGTAGCCACCAAATGAGGCTCTATCGTGGTAATGCGGTAACCGGTGCGGCCATCAGCGGCGACAACAAGAACAAGACGAAGGGCTACTACGGCTTCAACTTCTCGGACGACACCATTTTGGCCAACGTTTACAACGCCAATAGTGATTGGAAAATATCGGTTTATGAGGATGGTGTCTATTCGGGCGATATGACTCTCGCCCCAAGTTCCCAACCCGCCATTGGCTCACTCGTGGGCGACTACTCCTACGAAAATCCTCGCCGTGCAGCCGACGGAGTGCTAACCGGCCACGACTATTGGGTTACGGGCTATATGATGGGGTTGCTGGGCAGGACCACCTCCAATGGTGGCTATCAGGTTTGCCACCATATGTACTACTACAAACTCAAAAACAAGAACGCCTCAATAAAGGTTGTGGCCACCGACAGTTTGGGCAACACCTACGAGGAGAGCACCATAACCGAGGGTACCGACTACGCCGCAGCCGTAAACCCCTGATGTGGGAAGGGCCAACACCAAAGAGGGCGATGTGCGATTGTACGTCGCCCTCTCTTTATGTGTAGACACACAAAAAGTGGTCCTCAAAAGAGCAAAAATCCAAAATAGGTGGTATCTTTGCACGTTGCATAACTATATACACACAGAGATAATGGCACTATTTGACATATTCAAAAAGAAGAAGGCGGAGCAGCAGGTGCAGGCCGCCACACAAGAGAACACCCCGACCGAGGAGCAACACTCCACCGTGGAGGTAGCCGAGCCCACAAGCGAGAGTTCCCAACAGGAGGAGATTGACGAGGGACTCAAAAAGACCAAGGAGGGATTCTTTGGTAAGTTGGCCCGTGCGGTGGCAGGTCGCTCGCGCGTGGATGAGAGTTTCCTGGACGACCTCGAGGAGGTGCTCATAACCTCCGACGTGGGAGTGGAGACCACCGTGAAAATCATCGACAACATCCAAGCCCGCGTGGCCAGGGACAAGTATATGAACACCGCCGAACTCAACGACATCCTGCGCGAGGAAATCAGTGCCCTCCTGCAGGAGTGCGAGGAGAAGCAGGCCAACTTCGGCCTCAATATCACCGAGGGTACTCCCTATGTGGTTATGGTGGTGGGCGTGAACGGAGCAGGCAAGACAACCACCATCGGTAAACTTGCCGCCCAACTGGTGAAGGCCGGCAAGAAGGTCTACATCGGTGCTGCCGACACCTTCCGCGCTGCTGCCATCGACCAGTTGCAGGTGTGGGCCGACAGGGCAGGTGCAACAATGATACGCCAGAATATGGGCTCCGACCCCGCATCGGTGGCCTTTGACACCCTCAAATCGGCTGTGGCAAACAATGCCGACGTGGTGCTCATCGACACCGCAGGCCGTCTGCACAACAAGGTGGGCCTGATGAACGAGCTCGCCAAGATTCGCAACGTGATGGGTAAAATCATACCCGATGCGCCCCACGAGGTTATGCTTGTGCTGGACGGCTCCACGGGTCAGAACGCCTTTGAGCAGGCACGTCAGTTCACCGCCGCCACCAAGGTTAATTCGCTTGCCATCACCAAGTTGGACGGCACGGCCAAAGGTGGTGTGGTTATCGGTATTAGCGACCAATTCGGCATCCCCGTACACTACATCGGCATTGGCGAGGGCGTGGACCAACTCAAAATCTTCGACCGCAGGGAGTATGTGAACGCTCTCTTCGGAAACAAATAGGGGGCTATTCAACTGTAGACCGCACACAGCGCAACAAGCATATATGAGCAAAAAGAAAATCAACGTCATAACACTCGGCTGTTCCAAAAACCTTGTGGACAGCGAACACCTTATGGCCCAACTCGATGAGGCAGGCTACGAAATTGAGGTGGATAGCAACAGCACCGATGCAAAAATCGTGGTCATCAACACCTGTGGCTTCATTGGCGATGCCAAGCAGGAGGCCATCGACACCATCCTCGAATGTGCCGAGGCAAAGGCCGATGGACGCATCGAAAAACTCTTTGTGATGGGTTGTCTGAGCGAGAGGTATGCCGACGAACTCCGCGAGGAGATTCCCGAGGTGGACGACTACTTTGGTGCTCGCTCGCTCCGTGAGGTGGTTGAAGCACTCGATGCGGAGTACCTGCCCGAACTCGAAACCGAGCGCCTGCTTACCACCCCCGACCACTACGCCTACCTGAAGATTGGCGAGGGGTGTAATTGGCACTGCGCCTACTGTGCCATTCCCCTCATTCGTGGCCACCACCGCAGTGTGCCTATGGAGCAGGTGTTGGAGGAGGCCGAGGGCCTTGTGGCCGTTGGCGTGAAGGAGATAATCGTGATAGCCCAAGATACCACCTACTACGGCAAAGACCTCTATGGCGAGCGCAAGTTGGCCGAGTTGCTGCGCCGCCTGTGCGCCATTGAGGGCGTGGAGTGGGTGAGGTTGCACTACGCCTATCCTACCGATTTCCCGCAAGATGTGATTGAGGTGCTTAGGGATGAGCCCAAGATGTGTAAGTACCTCGACATTCCCCTGCAACACATTGCCGACAATGTGCTCTCCGCTATGCGCCGCCGCATCACAAAAGCCGAAACCGAGGCTCTGGTGGAGCGTTTGAGGGCCGAAATTCCCGACATTGCACTGCGCACCACAATGCTCGTGGGCTTCCCCGGCGAGAGCGAGGAGGACTTTGAGGAACTGTGTGAGTTTGTGCAGAGGGTGAGGTTCGACCGTCTTGGTGCGTTTGCCTACTCGGAGGAGGAGGGCACCCCCAGCGCACTCACGATGGAGGACAATGTGCCCGAGGAGGTTAAGGAAGAACGAGTGGAGAGGCTTATGAAGTTGCAGAAGCGTATCTCGCTGGCCCTCAATGCCGAGAGGGTTGGTAGGAGGATGCGTGTGGTGATAGACCGCACCGAGGGCGATTTCTACGTGGGCCGCTCGCAGTATGATAGCCCCGAGGTGGACGAGGAGATACTCGTCAGCAGCCCCACGCCACTTGCCGAGGGCGACTTCGTGATGGTCGAAATCACCGACTGCGAGGAGTATGACCTCTATGGCCGCGTGATAGAGTAGGCGGTGTTGCCTGCTGCCTGTAGGGAGTTTAGGGAGTTTAGGGAGTTTAGGGGACTGTCCCTAACTTCCCTAACCTCCCTAAATTCTCTAACTTCCCTTTCTGCCCTTTACTGCTCTTTCCTGCCCTTTCCTGCCCTTTCTGCCCTTCCCAAACAGACGCCCCCGCCCTTCGGGCACCCCCTCTAACTCAGAGGGGGACGTGCACGGGGCCGTGCACGCAATTTCGACCACCCCTCCCGACCTCCCCTGTCGTAGGGGAGGTGTACTTGGTGGGGCTACCGAAGGTTGGGGAACGTGCCAACCCTCCAACTGCACAAAGCAGGCAACGCCTGCAATTTTCAATTTTCCATTGTCAATTTTCAATTATATTTGTATCTTTGTGGGTTAATATGGATAACTATATGGATATGCAAGATATAAATACCAACGAAAATCTTATTCCGGAGAGCCGTAGGATTGTGGCAGAGGGCCGCAAAGCCGACATCTCGCTGGGCCACGGATGCGAGTATTGTCGCTGTGGAGAGCAGCAGGAGATGTGCGCCGAGGCTCGCCCCGGATGCTATAAATTGCACGAAACAGATTGGCTCAAGGAGTATCCCGACAACGAGCCCACGGAGATTGTGGAGGTGAGGTTTAAGAACACTCACCGTGGCTACTATGCCAACGTGAACAATCTTCCTCTTGCCGAGGGCGACATCGTGGCGGTGGAGGCCTCCCCGGGCCACGACATCGGCATCGTGTCGCTTACGGGCGATATGGTGGCAAGGCAGATGCGCAGGGTGGGCTTCAACCCCGCCAATGGCGAGTTCCGCAAGGTCTATCGCAAGGCACGCCCCTACGACATTGAGAAGTGGCACGAGGCTGTGGGCAGAGAGCACGAGGTGATGATTCGCTCAAGGCAGATTGCTGCCGATATGGGCCTCAATATGAAGATTGGCGATGTGGAGTTTCAGGGCGATGGCATCAAGGCCATCTTCTACTACATTGCCGATGAGAGGGTCGATTTCCGCGAACTCATCAAGGTCTTTGCCGAGCAGTTCCGCATCCGCATTGAGATGAAGCAGATTGGCGCACGCCAAGAGGCCGGCCGCATTGGCGGTATTGGAGCGTGTGGCAGGCAGTTGTGTTGCTCTTCGTGGATTAGCTCTTTCAATTCGGTAACCACTGGTGCTGCCCGCACTCAGGACCTCTCGCTCAATCCGCAGAAGTTGGCGGGCCAGTGCAGTAAACTTAAATGCTGTTTGAGTTACGAACTCGACAGTTACCTCGATGCACGCAAGGAGTTCCCCAAACTCAATGGCCCCTTGCAGGCACTCGATGCCGACTACTTCCACGTCAAGAGCGACATCTTGGGCCGCACGATGAGTTTCAGCACCCAACCCGGCTCTATGGCGGGCTTGGTTACGTTGAGTATCAAGAGGGTTAGGGAGATTGCCAAACTCAATGCCGAGGGCAAGAAGCCGGAGAAGATTACCTCCGACACGGTCTATGTTGCCACCGAGGAGGAGCCGACCTACATCAACGTCATTGGCGAGGATAGCATCACCCGCTTTGATAAGGCCAAACGCAACAAGAAGCGTAAGGGCAATAAGGGTAAGGGCGGTCAGCAACCCCAACAGCAGGGCCAAAAGAGTGCCGATGGTGTCCAGCAGAGCCAAAACAAGGGCGAGGGCCAGTCGCAGCAGAATAAGGGTGGCCAACAGAATAAGGGTGGCCAACCCAAACCGAAGCAGGAGGGTGGCAATGGCCAACCTCAGACCCCCAAGCAACAGCAGGATGGTGGCCAAAACAAGGGCGGAGGTAACAACGCCAATAATGGCAATAACGGAGGCGGCAACCACTCGAAGGGTAACAGCGGAGGTGGTCGCAATGGCCGCGGCCGCAACAACCGTGGCAGGGGTGGCAACCGCCAACAGCAGGGTGGCGAGGGCCAACCCAAACCACAGCAAGAGTAGGCAGGTGTGAGCCGTATGGATGCAAAGAGATTGGTGCTGACGGTGGTCGCTGCGGTGGCGATGATGGGGTGCAGAGTTACCCCACACGGTGCGGTGGTGGCCGATGTGAGCCCCAAAGGGTGGGAGCCGAGTGAGGCTGTGGAGTTGTGCTACGACAACACCGACACCATCTCCGCCCGCACGGTGAGCATCGTTGCCCGCAGGGAGTTTGGCAAGGCCGAGGGACCCTTGGAATTGCACGTGAGGGTGTGTGCCCCCGACTCGGCGATGGTTGAGGCCGATGTGGTGCTCCCGCAGCGTGGCGACAAGGGTGGCTCCTTTGAGGAGTTGAGAGCCCTCTGGGTGGAGCAGGCACGCCTGCAGGGTGGCACCTACACGTTTACGATAACCCCACAAGAGGCTACCACGGGAGTGTGGAACGTGGGAATAGAGATTGAGAATTAGAATTATGGGAAAAGATAAAATACGCAGATTTAACGAAAACCTCACCTTCAAGTGCTTGGTGCAGCCGGCATTTGAGGAGGTCTTTGGTAAGGACCACCCGATGAAGGGGCGCTGGCACGAGGAGTTTTTTGGCAACAACAACCCCATCGTGTTGGAACTCGGTTGTGGCCGTGGCGAGTACACGGTGGCTTTGGCCGAGCGCAACCCCGACAAAAACTTCATCGGCGTGGACATCAAGGGAGCAAGGATGTGGCGTGGAGCCAAGACCGTAACGGAGAAGGGTATCCCCAATGCGGGCTTCCTGCGCACACGCATCGAATTCATCGCCTCAATGTTCGCCGAGGGCGAGGTAAGCGAGATTTGGATAACCTTCCCCGACCCGCAGATGCCCAAGCAGAGGGCCAAACACCGCCTTACGGGGCCGCTCTTTTTGGCTCGCTACGCGAAGATTTTGCAGCAGGGAGGGTGGATAAACCTCAAGACCGACTCGCAATTTCTGCACGAGTTCACAAAGGATGTGATTGCGCAGAACGAACTCCCCGTGGAGGTGGCCAACAACGACATCTACGGCACAGGCTTTGCCGATGAGGTGCTCTCGGTCAAGACCGCCTATGAGAGCAAATTCCTCGCACAGGGTATGCCCATCACCTACCTCCGCTTCGGACTTGGCGACAAGAGGGAGTTTGTGTGGGTTGCTCCGGAAGAAGAATAACAGACCTTTTGACGTCAAGACAACTAAGAACAAAAATGGAACAAAACAATATAAAAGTAGGCATAACACTTGGCGACCCCAATGGCGTTGGTGCCGAAACGATAGTGAAGATTTTTAGGGATAGCCGTATGCTCGATATGGCCACCTATGTGCTCTATGGCTCCTCCAAATCGCTCTCCTTCTACAAACCGACCGTGGAGGGTGGCGACCAGGTGAACTTCAGCGTTGTGCGCTCGGCAGCCGAGGCCAAAGGAAAAAGGCTCAACCTTGTGGAGTGTGGTGCCGGCGATGTGCGCATCACCCCCGGGGAGGCGACTTCCGAGGGAGGTGCTGTGGCTGTGGAGTCGTTGCGTAGGGCTGTGGCCGACGTGAAGGAGGGAACAATTGATGTGCTCGTTACGGCACCCATAAACAAAAACTGCGTCAATGGCGAGGGCTTTGCCGCCACCGGACACACCGAATTCCTGGCCCGTGAGTTTGAGGGCGAAGGGCTGATGCTGATGTGTAGCGATATGATGAAGGTGGGCCTTGCAACCATACACCTGCCCGTGTCGGAGGTGGCTGCTGCGCTCTCCAAGGAGCTCATTGTGAAACGCATAGGACAACTTGAGAAGTCGCTCAAGGAGGACTTTGGGGTGCGTAAGCCGAGGATTGCGGTGTTGGCACTCAATCCCCACGCAGGCGATGGTGGCCTGCTCGGTACCGAGGAGCAGGAGATTATCAAACCCGCCATTGTGGAGGCCTACAAGTCGGGTGTGTTGGCTTTTGGTCCCTTTGCGGCCGATGGCTTCTTTGCTGTGGGTGGCCACAGCAAGTATGATGCGGTGCTGGCTATGTACCACGACCAGGGCCTTGCCCCCTTCAAGATGCTCACCCCCTATGGCGTGAACGTAACCACCAACCTCTCGGTGGTGCGCACTTCGCCCGACCACGGTGTGGGCTACGACATTGCGGGCAAGGGTGTGGCCGATGAAAGCTCGATGCGCAACGCCATATATATGGCTATGGACATCTACGAGAGCCGCCGCAGGGAGGCCGCCTATGCAGCCAACCCACTGAAACACTACGAGCGTGAGCGTGGCGGTAGGGATGCCAATGTCAGGGACATCAAAGAGTTGAAGGCAGAAAATTAAGGCCCGATAGAACCCATCCCAACGGCACAAAGCACTGCGAGGATGGGACTACACTAAAAATTTTTGGTCCCGCTTTTTACAACGGCCTAAGGCCGATTTGTGTAGAGATAAGGTGGAACCCTTCCTAACGACACAAAGCACCGTGAGGATGGGACTACACTAAAAGTTTTTGGGCGACTTTTTACAAAAAGTCGCAGAAGAAAAATACGATAAAAAAAGATAACAGGGGCGGTAGGCCGCAGGTCGTATTGCGGTGCCCCACAAACAGTAACAAAAAACATTATGGAACAAATCAAAATTACTTTCCCTGATGGCAACATTCGTGAGTATGCCAAGGGAATCACTGCGTTGCAAATCGCAGAGGGAATCAGCCCGCGCTTGGCGGCAGATGTACTTTCGGCTACCGTGAATGACGAGGTTGTCGATTTGACAGCCCCCATTGAGGCCGACTCTACACTCAAACTCAACAAATGGGATGACGAGGATGGTAAGCGTACCTTCTGGCACACCTCTTCGCACCTGCTGGCCGAGGCCCTGCAAGAACTCTACCCCGGTATTAAGTTCGGTATCGGCCCCAGCATCGAAAATGGTTTCTACTACGATGTAGACAGCCCCACACCCATCACCGAGGGCGACCTTGTGAAGATTGAGAAGAAGATGGAAGAACTCGCACGCACCAAGGAGGATGTTGTGCGCCGCGAGGTACCCAAAGCCGAGGCACTTGAGACATTCAAGGCCAAAGGCGACCAATATAAAGTGGAACTGATTGAGGCCCTTGAGGATGGCAAGATTAGCTTCTACACCAATGGTGCTTTCACCGACCTCTGCCGTGGTCCCCACTTGCCCAACACGGGTGTGATTAAGGCCATCAAACTCACCAGCATTGCAGGTGCCTATTGGAGGGGTGATGAGAAGAACAAGATGCTCACCCGCATCTATGGCGTGAGCTTCCCCAAGAAGGCTCTGCTTGATGAGTATTTGGCAGTGCTGGAGGAGGCCAAGAAGAGGGACCACCGCAAACTCGGCAAGGAGCTTGAGCTCTTCACCTTCTCGCAGAGGGTAGGCCAGGGTTTGCCTTTGTGGTTGCCCAAGGGTGCCGATTTGAGGGGCCGCTTGGAGAACTTCCTCAAGGCTGTGCAGAAGAAATATGGCTATGAGCAGGTTATCACTCCCCACATCGGCCAGAAGGAGCTCTATGTAACCTCGGGCCACTACGCCAAGTATGGCAAGGACTCGTTCCAGCCCATCCACACCCCCTATGAGGGCGAGGAATTCTTGCTCAAACCGATGAACTGCCCCCACCACTGCGAGATTTTCAAGTTCAAACCTCGCTCCTACAAGGACCTCCCACTGCGCTTTGCGGAGTTTGGTACGGTCTACCGCTATGAGCAGAGTGGCGAGTTGCACGGACTTACCCGTGTGAGGGGATTTACCCAAGATGACGCCCACCTCTTCGTGCGCCCCGACCAACTGTTGGAGGAGTTTGAGAACGTTATCGACATTGTGCTCTACATCTTCAAGACTTTGAAGTTCAATGAGTTTACTGCCCAAATCTCGCTCCGCGACCCCAACAACAAGGAGAAATATATCGGTACTGACGAGAACTGGGAGAAGGCCGAGCAGGCCATCATTCAGGCCTCGGCCGAGAAAGGACTCAAAACCGTTGTGGAGTATGGCGAGGCTGCCTTCTATGGCCCGAAACTTGACTTTATGGTTAAGGACGCCATTGGCCGCAAGTGGCAGCTGGGTACCATTCAGGTGGACTACAACCTGCCCGAGAGGTTTGACCTTACCTACACCGGCGCCGATGATAAGCCCCACAGGCCTATTATGATTCACCGCGCACCCTTCGGCTCGATGGAACGCTTTGTGGCTGTGTTGCTTGAGCACACGGGCGGAAAATTCCCCTTGTGGCTGGCTCCCACCCAGTGCGTTGTGTTGCCAATTAGCGAAAAATATAACGATTATGCAGAAAAAGTTTCAAAATATCTAAATAATTGCGATATTCGCAGTGAGATTGACAACCGTAACGAGAAGATTGGCCGCAAGATACGCGACAACGAGCTCAAGAAAATCCCCTTCCTGCTCATCGTTGGCGAGAAGGAAGAGAGCGAAGGTCTTGTATCGGTACGCCAGCAGGGCGTGGGCGACAAGGGTCAGATGACCGCCGAGGCATTTGCCGAGATGATTAAGGAGGCTGTGGCTGCCGAAATCGACAACCAATAGGCTGAAGGTAACGTCAATCGCAAAGGAGAAAAAGAAAACACATTACAAAATACTCTAACACATTTTTTTAATTTTCAGGATGGCAGTACCTTACAGACCGAAACCAACCTATCCGCAGCGTCCTCCTCAGGGCCCACAGTCCAAGCAGCAGGGCGAACATCGCATCAATAACCAAATTACCGCACCTCAGGTGAGGGTGGTTAGTGATGAACTTGAGGGTGCCCAGGTGATGTCAATCAAAGAGGCTCTCCTTTTGGCCGACCAGATGGAGATGGACCTCATTGAGATTTCGCCCAAGGCCGACCCCCCAGTGTGCCGCATTGCCGACTACCAGAAATTCCTCTACCAACAGAAGAAGAAGGCCAAAGAGATTAAGGCCAAGCAGACAAAGGTGGTAATCAAGGAGATACGTTTTGGTCCCCAGACGGACGACCACGACTACAACTTCAAGTTGCGCCACGCCCAGAACTTCCTTCAGGAGGGAGCCAAGGTTAAGGCTTATGTCTTTTTCCGCGGTCGCTCGATTGTCTTCAGCGAGCAGGGCCAGATTTTGTTGCTTCGTTTCGCCACCGACCTTGAAGAGTATGGCAAGGTTGAGATGATGCCGAAGTTGGAGGGTAAGAGGATGACTATGATGTTGGCGCCGAAACCCAAAAAATAAAAAAAACGCAGATTGCGGGCAACTGCTGCGTCATACTGCGATAAACCCCCACCTCATTTGCGTGAGCAAACTGCGGTGGGGGTTTTCTTGTATTCCTTGCATTTGCACCGCACTTTGCGTTTTTTGGGGTCCAACGTCCAACGTCTAACGTCTTTTTTAGGGAGTTTAGGGAGTTTAAGGCCTAATAGCATTTGGTAGCACCACCAAGTACCCCTCCCCTACGATAGGGGGGGTCGGGAGGGGTGGTCGAAATTGCAATCAGCGGCTCTGCCGCAATTGTGC
>JAFVSY010000068.1 GCA_017503465.1 Tidjanibacter sp.
ACTGAGTTGCGCACCGTACCACTCCGAGGGAACGATGTTCGACACTTTGGTACCGATAGCCATATTCTGTCCGTAGCACGCCACGATGCTCGAAACGACCACCAATAGCGTAATAATCAACCTTTTCATAACTAAACGATTGGTTATAATTTCCACGAAGATACTACATTTTACAGAAGTTGCCCAATTTTTCCTCACTTTTTTACTTCTCCCCCACCCTGAGCAATTCCCGATAATATGATTGTGGCTTGCAAAAAAAGAGTTATCTTTGCCCTCGATACGTAGGTTTTATACATATCTGCTGAGTTTTGCGATTGCTCTGGTGGTTGTCGGGTGCGGTGGTAGCGCCACAACAAACCACAGGGGCGACCTGCTCTACTCACCTCGCTACGCCACAGGCTTCGCAATTCGTGCCATCGGGGAGCACTCCTCGGTACTGACCATCAAAAACCCGTGGCAAGGTGCTGAGGGTGTGGAACTTGACCTCTTCATTGGCAAAAATGGCGAACTCCCTCCCGAAGGGTTTGTGGGGTCGGTGATGGAGGCCGAGCCGAGCAAGGTGGTATGTATGTCTTCGACCTACGTTGCGCTGATTGATACGCTGGGCTTTATCGGCACGGTGCGCGGGGTCTCGGGTGCGGGCTATGTGAGCAACCCCACCATACGCACCGCCCACGCCGAGGGCCGAGTGGCCGATGTGGGCTATGACGCAAATGTCAACTACGAGACGATTGTGGCGATGCAGCCCGATCTGGTGATGATATATGGTGTGGCGGGCGACAACAGCGCGATGACCACTAAGCTCGACGATCTGGGTATCACCCACTTCTATATTGGCGACTATGTTGAGAATCACCCGCTTGGCAAGGCGGAGTGGGTAGTGGCTATGGCCGAGATTTATGGTTGCCGCGAGCGTGGCGAGGCCATATTCGAGGGTATTGCCGACGAGTATGAACAACTGCGCAGGCTGGCTACCGATGCCGCAGATAAGCCCTCGGTGATGCTCAACTCCCCCTACCGCGATACGTGGTTTGTGCCGGGCGACCGCAGCTACCTCGTCACCCTGCTGACCGATGCGGGTGCGGAGTATGTCTGCGCGGGCAACGACAGCACGGTGAGCCGCCCCATCAGCACCGAGACCGCCTATATCTATGCCTCGCGTGCCGACTATTGGCTCAACCCCAATCAGGCCAACACCCTCGACCAGCTCCGCGCCGAGAATCCCAAGTTTGCCGATATCAAGGCAGTGCGCGAGGGCAATGTTTATAATTGCACCGCACGCTCCACCCCCGAGGGCGGCAGCGACTTTTGGGAGAGTGGCACACTGCGCGCCGACCGTGCATTGGCCGACCTGATTGCCATCTTCCACCCCGACAAAGCACCCGACGAGGGTGGTTATTACTTCCTTAGACTCAGATAATTAGTGAAACGACGCAGCACCATACTCTTCACCTGTTCGGCTCTACTTGTGGTAGTGTTATTTGTGGCCGACATCCTCAT
>JAFVSY010000069.1 GCA_017503465.1 Tidjanibacter sp.
AAAGGGCAACAAAGGGCAGAAAAGGAGGTTAGGGAGGTTAGGGAAATTAGGGAGATTAGGGATAAGATTCCCTAAACTCACTAAACTCTCTAAACTCACTAAATTCCCTAAAAAAAACGTTAGACGTTACACGTTGGACCAAAAAAATGCACAGAGCGGAGGGAATTTTGTGCCAGCGTCAGAATGACGCTTTCCCCATTTTGGCGGTAGTTCTACCAAACGTTTGAAAGCAGTAAAAATGCACAGAGCAGGATGAATGCAAGGAATACAAGAAAACGCTCTCCGAAGCAGCCACAGGCTGTTTTGTGTTTTTTGGTCGTGGCACTAAAAAAATGCACAGAGCGGAGGGAATTTTGTACCAAACAAGAAAGCGGGCCCGCAGCGGCCATAGGCCGTTTTGTGTTTTTTGGTCGTGGTGCTAAAAAAATGCAGAGAATCGGATGAGTTCAAGGCGCACAAGAAAACCACCTCCGAAGTTTACAACACGTAAATGAGGAGGTGGTTTATCGCAGTGCAACGACGAAATCGCCGATTATCTGCATTTTTTACTTGCCGAGAAGAGTATAAGTAACCACCACCTTCACCGAACCACTGCCGGCTAACTTGACAACTGCGGGGTCCAGATACTCATAGGCCGTCATACCCAACGTAACCCTCGGAGCAACGCCCTCCGCCTGCTGCAACAACTGCTGCATATAGATGGAGAGGTCCATCGTGTAGTAGCCGTGGGTGCGGTTGAACTCGCCACCATAGTTGAGCGTGGTGTCGTAGTTGGCCTCATAGTAGTAGTTGTAGTCCGCCACGGGGGTGATGGTGGAGTATTTGAGGTAGGAGCCAAGGCGCGTGGGTGCGTAGTCGTAGAGGAGGTAGTCCTTGTCGGCCAGCTCCACGTACACGCGCGCCTGATTTATAAAGATGTTGGCCCCCTCGGGCTTGAGTGCCTGAAGGTCCTCAATAAATTGTTTCTCAAACTCCAAGGTGGTGGTAATACCCATCACACCCTGCACCCACGTTTCGGTCATAGGGTTTTTCAGCGGCTCCCCTTCGGGAGTGTCCACATTGAGTTTGGACTCGATGTCGAGCCCTGCATCGTACTCCTGCTCGAAGGCGGTCATTGCGGTCTGTTTGCTGTAGGAAGCACTGTTTGTGATGGGATAGGCCCTAACAATCTGGTCCACCACGCTCTTGTCGGCATCGGCCGTGAGGTAGTCGTGGCCATAGAGTACCATAAAGCTCTCGGGGCCGTAGGTGGGGTCGTATTGCAGATTGAGGCCATAGATGGCAGCATCCTTGTCGCTACTCTCGGCAGGTGCAATGCACAAGCCGTTGAAGGTGTTGATGAACAGGGTGTCGTTCTCGCAGAGCTCCTTGTCGGTGTCCAGCAGAGCCTGCATAAACGCCTCGGCACCAGCCCCTTTGGTAAGGCGCAGAGTGTCGTAGTAGTCGGAGTTGTTGGGTTTGCCCTTGTACTTGAAGGTGAACATAGGTTTCACCTCGCCCTCGCCCTGCCAATTCTTCACAGCGTCCATATAGTCGAAGGAGTTGTAGTAGGTGGAGTCGGGGCGCAGCCTCTTGCGCAGTGGGTAGACATTGAAGGTCTGCTCCTTGAGGGTGTCGCCACCGAGCACCTTCAGGTCGCAGATGATGAGGATGGAGTCGGCCACCTTTGTGCGGTCCTCATAGGCAAGGGTGTCCGAGCGGCTACCACCACCGAACTGCACCAGGGCTGCTGCCGTGGTGGTGCCGAGGCCCTCGCTACGCAGTTTACCGAAGTAGGCGTAGTCGAAGCCGTTGCACTTGACCGAGTCGGTGTAGGAGAGGTAGTTGCTGATACCCCTCTGAAGCGTGTCTATCCTAACCTCCATCTGTTCGCCCGGGGGAACGATGTTCACACCCAGCTGGTCATCTACCTCCGTGCAGGCAGGCAGAAAAAGCATCAGTGCCGACACCACTGCGCCGACACTGTAAAGAGTTATTTTCCTAAAGAAGTGAGTCATAAAATTCCTTGTAATCATTCAGCCACTCATCACCCGACTTGTCGGCCCTGCCACGCAGTACCTTCTTGCCGGAGGCGGCTATGTACTCTTCAATGGCAGAGGGCAATTTCTCTGCCTCAACGACAATGCCATCCACATTGTCAATAACGAGTTTGATGATGTTTTCGTATGAAAGAGTGCCTATTTTGTCCAACTCCTCGGCGGGAACACCCTCGCCCTTCATTGTCTCCACGAAGGCCTCGCTCCACTCCTCGGTGAAGCAGTCGTCGTAGAGCGACACAACAATTTTCGATGCGGCAAACAAGGGGTCGTCGGCAAAACTGTTGCGCAGGTAGAGGGGCACGGCTGCTGCAAACCAGCTGTGGCAGTGCACCACATCGGGCTGCCAACGCAGTTTACCCACGGTCTCCAACACGCCTCTGGCGAAGAAGATGGCCCTCTGTCCGTTGTCCTCAAACTCCTTACCCTCGGCATCCCTCAACACAGCCTTGCGCGAGAAGTAATCCTCGTTGTCGATGAAGTAGATTTGCACCCTTGCGGAAGGTATGGAGGCCACCTTGATGATGAGTTGGTGGTCGTCATCGTTGATAATCAAGTTCATACCGCTGAGCCTAATCACTTCGTGCAGTTGGTTTCTGCGCTCGTTGATTACGCCATAGCGAGGCATAAAGGTCCTAATCTCAAAGCCCCTCTCCTGCATAGCCTGCACGAGGGTACGACAAGTGGTCGAAATGGGGCTCTCCGGGAGATAGGGGAATATCTCCTGGCACACGTTAAGTATTTTCGCTCCAGCCAATTTGGTAAAGTTTTTAGTTTTGCCCAAGTGGCTAAAAATCAAGGGGTCGGCATCCCCTTGCGTGCCACTTTTGCATAAAGCCGATAATACACTGCAAAGATAATAAAAATTTTTTTGATTTTGCGCAACTCTTGGGGCGAGAAAAAGTTCAAAATTCACAGGCGTTGCCTGTTTGGGAATTGAGAATTGAGGTGTGCCTTCGGCACGGGTATTAAAAAAGATACCCGAGAAAAAGAAGGGATAACCACAAGCGTTGGGTAGCACCACCAAGAACTCCTCCCCTACGATAGGGGAGGTCGGGAGGGGCAGGTGTTGCCTGTTTTGTGTAGTTGGAAGGTCGGCACACTCCACAACATTCGGAAGCCCCACCAAGTACCCCTCCCCTACGACAGGGGAGGATGGGAGGGGTGGTCGAAATTGCGCTCGGCGGCCTCGCCGAGCAGGAGGTGCCCCAAGGGCGGAGGGGTTTGTGAAGGCAGGAAAGGGTAAGAAAGAGCAGAAAGAGAAGTTAGGGAGGTTAATGAGGTTAGGGATAGAAAGAGCCCCCACTCTCCCTAAACTCTCTAAATTCCTTAACCTCCCTAAACTCCCAGGTATTAAAAAAGATACCCGAACAAAAAATGAAGAGCGACACAACATCGCTCCCCACTATTTACTAATTACTCTTTACTAATTACTCTTTTCTCTTTTAACCTCTCTTTCCGCCCTATAGGTTGGCCTCCTCATAGCCAACATCTTCGGCGAGGTTTGTTCCTCCGGCGGCAGCCACGGCAAGTTGGTCGCAGCGGTTGTTCTCCACGGTGGTGGCGTGCCCCTTAACCCACACGAAGCGTACCCTATGGCGGCGATACACCCGCAGGAAGCGTTGCCAAAGGTCGGGATTTTTGGCCTTCTGAAAGCCCTTTTTCTCCCAGCCAAACACCCAGCCCTTCTCTACCGAGTCCACAACATATTTGCTATCGGAGTAGAGCACCACATCGGTACCCTCAAATTTGAGTGCCTCAAGCGCAACACACACCGCCATCAATTCCATACGGTTGTTGGTGGTCATACGAAACCCTGCGCTCAACTCCTTGCGATAGGGAGGCGAGAGCAACACAACGCCATAGCCACCCCTGCCGGGGTTGCCGAGCGATGAGCCATCGGTGTAGATTGTTACGTTGGGCAAAACTTGTAGTTTTTGTTCCTTGTGATGCAAGCAAAGCCACACTCCTTCCCCTGAGTCAATGGGCGGTGCGGTGCCTATGCGCACTACTTGCGGCCCTCTTTTGCCTCCACCGAAAGGGTGGCGTGAGGCACCACGCGCAGGCGCTCCTTGGGGATGAGCTTACCCGTCTCGCGGCAAATGCCATAGGTCTTGTTCTCAATGCGCACAAGGGCGGCCTCAAGGTGGTTGATGAACTTGAGCTGGCGTTGTGCCAAGCGGCCCATCTCCTCCTTGGTGAGGGTGGCGGCACCCTCTTCGAGCACCTTGAAGGTGGGCGAAGTGTCTTCGGTGTCGTTGCTTGCGGAGTTGTTCACCGAAGAGCGCAACAACTCATAGTCGTCTTTTGCCTTGCCAAGCATATCGAGGATAATCACTCTGAACTCGGCCAATTCCTCATCGGAATATCTGGTTTTCTCAACTTCTGCCATAGTTAAATAGTTTTTGGTTTGTTAAAGATACAAAACATTTACCAAACCACCAACTTTTCTGCCATTTATTTTTGAGGCCCACCTTGCGGGCGGGCCTCAAAAATCACGTTATATGTGGCCCACACAACCTCGTGGGCACATTTGCGACAGAAAACTACTCCACCTTGGTGAGGGCAATTTTCAGTGGCTGGTCATCAATCTCACTCTCAACCACCATCGCACCCTGCGGCTCGGCCGAGAGCACAACGCTGCGGGCCAAGGTCTGCTGACCGATGAACTCGCCATAGGACTCAATTGCGCCCACAAGTTCCTCCCTGTGCTCAATCTCCACGGTGATGCGGTCGGTAACCTCCAAGCCACTATCCTTGCGTGCATTTTGGATGCGGTTCACGAGTTCACGTGCCACACCCTCCTTGCGCAACTCCTCGGTTACGGTAACATCCAGAGCCACGGTGAGTTTACCCTCGCTTGCAACCAACCATCCGGGCATATCCTCCGAGGTGATGTCGAAGTCGGCGGGGCTCACAACAACGCTCTCGCCTGCAACCTCCAAAGTGGTCTGCTCGGCGGCCTCAATGGCAGCAATCTGCTCCTGCGAGAAGGTTGCCACGAGTGCAGCCATAGGCTTGGCCAACTTGGCGTAGCGTGCGCAGAAGTTCTTGAAGTTGAGTTTAATACGTTTGGTAATCAGGCCGGTGGTGTCGGTGATGAGTTCAACCTCCTTCACGTTCACCTCACCCATAACCAAAGCCTTCACAGCCTCCAACCTGCGGCCCATATCGGCATCCAGCACAGGGATAATCACCTTCGTGAGCGGCTGGCGCACCTTGATGCCCACCTTCCTACGCAGAGCCAACACCATCGAAGAACTCTTCTGTGCCAGCGACATCATCTCCTGGAGGTCCTTATCAATGAGGGCCTCGTTGCACTCGGGGAAGAGGTTGATGTGTACGGAGCCCTCGTGGCGGCCACTCACCTCATTGAGGTCGGCAAAGAGTCTTTCGCTATAGAAGGGAGCGAAGGGAGCCGAGAGTTGTGCCACGGTCTCAAGGCAGGTGTAGAGAGTCTGGTAGGCAGCGAGTTTGTCCTGACTCATACCGCCACCCCAGAAACGCTTACGGTTCAGGCGCACATACCAGTTGGACAAGTTCTCGCCCACAAACTCCTGAATGGCCCTCGATGCGGGGGTGGGGTCATAATCGGCCAACCTCTCGCCCACATATTTCACAAGCGAGTTGAGCTCCGAGAGTATCCAGCGGTCAATCTCGGGACGCTCGGCCACGGGCACCTCCTCCTCGCTACCCGTGAAGCCGTCCACATTGGCATAGAGGGAGAAGAAACCGTATGTATTATATAAGGTGCCGAAGAATTTGCGCCTAACCTCATCCACGCCATCCACGTCGAACTTGAGGTTATCCCACGGCTGGGAATTGCTAATCATATACCACCTTGTGGCATCGGCGCCATATTTGTCCATCACCTCAAAGGGGTCCACAGCATTGCCGAGGCGTTTACTCATCTTGTTGCCGTTCTTGTCCAGCACAAGGCCATTGGAGATGATGTTCTTGAAGGCTACGCTATCGAAGAGCATTGTGGCCAGGGCGTGGAGCGTGTAGAACCAACCGCGTGTTTGGTCCACACCCTCGGCGATGAAGTCGGCAGGATAGACCTTGAGGAACTCCTCCTTGCTCATCTCAAAGGGGAAGTGTACCTGTGCGTAGGGCATTGCGCCACTATCAAACCACACGTCAATCAGGTCGCTCTCCCTGCGCATAGGCTCGCCCTTGCTCGAGAGCAGCACGATGTTGTCCACATAGGGACGGTGGAGGTCCACCTTGGCGTAGTTCTCCTTGGAGTAGTCGCCCACAACGAAGTCCTTGTAGGGGTTTTCGGTCATCAGGCCCGCAGCCACCGATTTTTCAATCTCGGCTTTGAGCTCCTCAATGGAGCCGATACACTTCATCTCGGAGTAGTCCTCGGTGGCCCACACGGGCAGCGGAGTACCCCAGAAGCGGCTCCTGGAGAGGTTCCAATCCACAAGGCCCTCGAGCCACTTGCCAAACCTACCCGTACCGGTCGATTCGGGCTTCCAATAGATTGTCTTATTGAGCTCAATGAGCCTATCCTTCACTGCGGTGGTGCGGATGAACCACGAATCAAGCGGGTAGTAGAGCACAGGCTTGTCGGTACGCCAGCAGTGGGGGTAGTTGTGGGTGTGTTTCTCAATCTTGAAGACCTTGTTGTCGGCCTTGAGGCCCACAGCGATATCCACATCCAGCGAGGTGTCGGCATCGGTCAGGGTGTCGTCGTAGGCGTTCTTCACAAACCTACCCTGCCACTCGGCATAGGCCTCCACGTTCACATACTTGGCAACATAGTCGGCATCCAACTCCTCCAGGAGGAAGAGTTTGCCCTGCTCGTCAACCATAGGCTGATTTTTGCCCGCCTTGTCCACAAGCAACATAGGAGCAATGCCTGCAACCTTCGCTACCCTATCGTCGTCGGCACCAAAGGTGGGTGCAATGTGTACAATACCGGTACCATCGGTGGTGCTCACATAGTCGCCACCAATCACCCTGAACGAGTCGCCCATACTCTCCACGGGCTTCATCCACGGAATGAGTTGCTCATAGCGTACACCCTCCAACTCGGCACCCTTCCAAGTGCGCTCCTCAACGGTGTAGGTACCCTCCATCTTCTTGGTGAAGTAGGCACCCACGAGGTCTTTAGCCATAATGACGGTCTGCTTGATGGCCGTATAGGGGTTCTCGCAGTGCACCTTCACGTAGTCGATGGCGGGGCCAACGGCAAGTGCGGTATTTGAGGGCAGGGTCCAAGGAGTGGTTGTCCAAGCCAAGATGTAGAGGTCGCCCTCAACGCCCTCAAAGAGTTTCTCGCTCTGCTCGTTGCGCACCACCTTAAACTGCGCAGTGCAAGTGGTGTCCTTCACATCGCGGTAGCAACCGGGTTGGTTGAGCTCGTGGTTGGAGAGGCCGGTGCCTGCTGCGGGCGAGTAGGGCTGAATGGTGAAGCCCTTGTAGAGGAGGCCCTTCTTGTAGAGTTCGGAGAGCATCCACCAGAGGGTTTCGATGTACTTGTTGTCGTAGGTGATATAGGGGTCGTCCATATTCACCCAGTAGCCCATCTGGCGGGTGAGCTGCTCCCACTTGCCGGTGAACTCCATCACCGACTCGCGGCAAGTGCGGTTGTACTCCTCAATGGAGATGTTCACACCCACATCCTCCTTGCGGATGCCGAGTTTCTTCTCCACACCGAGTTCCACGGGAAGTCCGTGGGTGTCCCAACCTGCCTTGCGGTGCACAAGGTAGCCACTCTGGGTTTTGTAGCGACAGATGACATCTTTGAGTGTACGAGCCATCACGTGGTGAATACCGGGGAGTCCGTTGGCCGAGGGAGGACCCTCATAGAAAACAAAGGAGGGGTGTCCCTCTCGCGTGGAGATACTCTTGTGGAATGTATCTTCGGCATCCCATTTTTTGAGGACTTCCAAGCCCACTTCGGGCAGATTCAGGCCCTTGTACTCGTTGAATTTTTTACCACTCATATATTTAAGTTTTTGCGTATTTATCCAAATAACCCACAAAAATAGAAAAAAGAATTGACAATGGAAAATTGAAAATTGAAAATTGCAGGCACGGCCTGTTTTGTACAGTGGTCAGGTCGGTGCGCTTCCCAACCTTCGGAAGCCCCACCAAAGTACCC
>JAFVSY010000070.1 GCA_017503465.1 Tidjanibacter sp.
GGGTAGTAAGGGGATGGTGCGCTTGGTGGGAGCGAGGGGAATTTGGTCGTATATGAGGGCATCGTCAAAACCAATCGCTGCGGCATCCTCACGATTGTTGGCGTAGTAGATGCGCTCTATTCCGGCCCAATAAATGGCACTCAAACACATAGGGCAAGGCTCGCAGGAGGAGTATATCACGCATCCCTTGAGGTTGAAGTCCCCAACCGCCTGACAAGCAGCACGAATTGCGCTCACTTCGGCGTGGGCTGTGGGGTCGTTCAGAAGGGTTACACTGTTGGAGCCTGTGGCGATGACTTGGTCGTCCCTCACGATGACTGCTCCGAAGGGGCCGCCACCCTTGGCGACGCTCTCCTTGGAGAGTTCGATGGCCATACGCATAAATTTGTTTTCACTCATATTGTTTATACACTCTTTGGTACTCTGTTTATATATCAGTGCAAATCTTATGCGATTTGCCTACAAATATAGCCATTTTATTTTTATTTTTCAATTTAATTCCTATCTTTGTAGGAAAATAGCAGACTATGACCATTAGCGAGAAATACTCCATCGAGGCGCAACCAATGCCCAATGCCGTTTCGCAGGTCGCACTGTCTGCTGTTGTTTGCGATTTTAGGAGGTAACTCGTCTGCGAGTTACCTCTTTTTTTATGCTCTAGTGGGGATAAATGAGGAACACTTCTATGGGAGAAAAATTGTTGGTTTTTGGGGCCAAGGTGTGGCTGGAGGGTAGACTTACCAAGTGCGATGTGCTCGTGTCGGAAGGCAAGGTGGAGCGCATTGCCGAGCGCATTGACGCCACCGAAGGTGTGGTGGAGATTGACGGTAGGGGTAAGGTCCTGCTGCCCGGACTGGTGGATATGCACGTTCTCCTGCGTGAGCCCGGCTTTGCCTACAAGGAGACAATCCTCTCCGGTAGCCGTGCGGCCGCTGCGGGTGGTTTTACCACCGTGTGCACAATGCCCAACCTCGCCCCCGCACCCGATAGCCCCGAACATCTCCAAGCACAACTCGACATCATCGCAAGGGATGCAGCCATTGAGGTGTTGCCCTATGCAACCATCACCACCGACCGCAAGGGAGCCGAATTGGTCGATTATGCTGCCTTGGCACCGAGCGTAGCGGGCTTTTCGGACGATGGCACAGGAGTACAATCGGCCGAGGTTATGGAGCAGGCGATGGAGCGAGTTGCTGCCACGGGGAAGATTCTCGCTGCCCACTGCGAGGTGGAGAGCCTTCTGCACGGGGGCTATATTCACGATGGAGAGTGGTGCGCTGCCCACGGACACAAGGGTATCTGCTCGGAGAGCGAGTGGGCCGAGGTGAAGCGAGATATTGAGATTGCCGAGCGCACGGGCTGCCGCTTGCACGTGTGCCACATATCCACCAAGGAGAGCGTTGCGCTCATCAGGGAGGCCAAAAAGAGGGGAGTGAAGGTAACCTGCGAAACGGCCCCTCACTACCTTGTGCTGTGCGATGAGGACCTCAAGGAGGAGGGCCGCTTCAAGATGAACCCGCCCTTGAGGGCAAGGGCCGATATGGAAGCTCTGCGTGAGGGCTTGGCCGATGGCACCATTGACGTTGTTGCCACCGACCACGCACCACACTCGGCCGAGGAGAAGAGCCGAGGGCTGGCAGGGAGCGCAATGGGCGTTGTGGGCATTGAGACCTCGCTGGCTGCGGTCTACACCTTTATGGTTGCAGGCGGCGTGATTGATTTAGGCCGTATGGTGGAACTTATGGCCGAGAGGCCCAGAGAGTTGCTGGGCCTGAAGGGCGGGCTCCGAGTGGGCGAGAGGGCCGATATGGTGCTTGTGGACTTTGAGAAGGAGTTTACGGTGAGCCCCGAGGAGTTCCTCTCGTGTGGCAAGGCAACCCCCTTTGAGGGTATGAGGATGCGTGGCGAGGTGCTGTGCACCATTGCAGGGGGCAAAGTAGCCTACCAAAAATAGACAAAAAAGAGGACAGAGAAGAAACGAACATAAACTTGTGTAAACCAAAAACACATTATGGAAAACTACACTAAAAAACTTGTGCTCGAAGATGGCAGCCAATTCTACGGCTACGGCTTTGGTGCCGACAAGGTGGCTGTGTGTGAACTTGTGTTCAACACCTCCGTTGTGGGCTATCAGGAGATTTTGTCGGACCCTTCGTATGCAGGACAAATGGTTGTGATGACCTACCCACTGATTGGTAACTATGGTATCACAGACGAGGACTTTGAGACCAAAGTGCCCTACGTTGGGGCTATGGTTGTGAGGGAGAACAACAATCTGCCGAGCAACTTCCGCTACACCAAGACCTTTGGCGAAGTGCTGGAGGAGAGTGGCGTGCCTGCCATTAGCGGAGTGGACACAAGGATGATTACCAAGAAATTGAGCCGAGAGGGTAGCACAAGGGCTGCTCTGGTGGATGCAGATATGGCTGTGGAGGATGCTGTGGCTCTGATTAAGAACACCCCCGTGGAGAGCGACCTCATCAGCAGGGTTAGTTGCCGTAAGCGTTGGTTCTCGCGCACACCGCACCACAAATTTGACGTGGTGGCCATCGACTGCGGTATCAAATATAGTATCATCCGCAGGCTCAATGCGTGGGGTTGCAATGTTACGATTGTGCCCTACAACACTTCGGCCGAGGAGATTCTCTCCTTCAACCCCGATGGTGTGATGATACCCAACGGCCCGGGCAATCCACAAGACGTGCCCGAGGTGGTGCAGACTGTGAAGGCTCTGGTGGGCAAGGTGCCGATGTTTGGTATCGGCCTCGGTATGCAACTCATTTCGTTGGCCTATGGTGCAGAGAGCTACAAACTCAAGGGTGGCCACCGCGGTGGTAGTCCCGTGAAACGCCTTGCGGATGGCAAGTTGGAGATGACCTCGCAGAACCACTCCTACGCTGTAAGGGAAGAGTCGCTTCTTAACACCCGCCTTGAAGTAACCCACCGCAACCTGCTTGATGGCTCGGTGGAGGGTGTGGAGTGTGTGGCCGACAAGGTGTTTGCGGTGCAGTATCACCCCGAGAGTGCCCCCGGTCCGCAGGACAGCCTCTACCTGTTCGATAAGTTTGTTGAGAATATGAAATAAAACGAAAAATCATAAGTATATGCCCAAACGCAGTGATATAAAGAAAGTGATGGTAATCGGCTCCGGCCCCATCGTGGTGGGTCAGGCTGCCGAATTTGACTATGCCGGCACGCAGGCTTGTATGGCTCTGAAAGAGGAGGGCTATGAGGTTGTGCTCGTGAACTCCAATCCGGCAACCATTATGACCGACACAAACATCGCCGACAAGGTCTATATGGAGCCTCTTACGCTGGAATATGTGGCCAAGATTGTGCGCTATGAACGTCCCGATGCGATTGTGCCGGGTCTGGGTGGCCAAACGGGACTTAATCTGGCTGTGCAACTCGCCAAGAAGGGCGTGTTGGAGGAGTGTCAGGTGGAGATCTTGGGCACCTCGTTTGAGAGTATCGAGATGGCCGAGGATAGGGAGCTGTTCAAGGAACTCTGCGAGCGCATAGGCGAGCCGGTGTTACCGAGCGATGTTACGGAGAGTATCGAGGGCGGTGTGGCCATTGCTGCCAAGATTGGCTACCCTGTGATTTTGCGCCCTGCCTTCACGTTGGGTGGCACGGGTGGCGGTTTTGCCGACAATGAGGAGGAACTGCGTGAACTGATGCGCACCGCACTGGACCTCTCGCCCGTACACCAAGTGTTGGTAGAGAAGAGCATCAAGGGCTACAAGGAGATTGAGTTTGAGGTGATGAGGGATGCCAACGACACCGCCATCGCCATTTGTAGTATGGAGAACGTGGACCCCGTTGGTGTACACACCGGCGACTCCATTGTGGTCGCTCCGGCGCAGACACTCACCGACAAGGAGTATCAATTGCTGCGTGGTAGCGCGCTCAAACTCATCCGTGCGCTCAAGATTGAGGGCGGTTGCAACGTGCAGTTCGCACTCGACCCCCACTCGTTTGAGTATTACCTCATTGAGGTCAATCCGAGGGTGTCGCGCTCATCGGCTCTGGCGTCAAAGGCGAGTGGCTTCCCCATTGCGAGGGTGAGTGCCAAGATTGCCATCGGTATGCACTTGGACGAGATTCAGATTGCCAACACACCCGCAAGTTTCGAGCCCTCGATTGACTATGTGGTTACGAAGGTTGCCCGCTTCCCGTTTGATAAGTTTGCCGATGCAAGCAACGAACTCGGTACCCAGATGAAGGCTACCGGTGAGGTTATGAGCATTGGCCGCACGATGGAGGAGAGCCTGCTGAAGGCTGTGAGGTCGCTTGAGACGGGCGTGTGCCACATCCACCACAAGAAGTTCGACTCGATGCCCACGGCCGATATACTGGAGTACATCCGCAAGGCGACCGATGACAGGCTCTATGCCATTGCCGAGCTTATCCGCAGGGGAGTGGACCCCGGTTTGGTCTACGACCGCACCAAGATTGATATGTTCTTCTTGGAGAAGATTAAGAACATTGTGGAGGCCGAGCCGAAGGTGAAGGCTGCACCGATGGACGTGGAGGTGCTCAGGGAT
Organism: Tidjanibacter sp.; assembly: GCA_017503465.1. Taxonomy (GTDB): domain Bacteria; phylum Bacteroidota; class Bacteroidia; order Bacteroidales; family Rikenellaceae; genus Tidjanibacter. The sequence continues at coordinate 4,548 of JAFVSY010000070.1, forward strand.
GCCAAGCGTATGGGCTTTGGCGACAAGTATATTGCCCAACTGTGGGGCACCACCGAGGCAGAGGTCTTTCTGATGCGCAAGAGGGAGAACATCCTGCCCGTGTACAAGATGATTGACACCTGCGCAGGCGAATTTGACGCCTATGTGCCCTATTTCTATTCCACCTATGAGAAGGAGAACGAGTCGAGGGTGAGCGACAAGAAGAAAATCGTTGTACTCGGCTCGGGCCCCATTCGTATTGGTCAGGGTGTGGAGTTTGACTACTCTACGGTGCACGCCATCTGGACCATTCGTCAGGCAGGCTACGAGGCTATCATTATCAATAATAACCCCGAGACGGTTTCTACCGACTACACCACCAGCGACAAACTCTACTTTGAGCCGCTGACGGTGGAGGATGTGATGAACGTGCTCACTCTGGAGAAGCCCGATGGAGTGATTGTGTCGCTCGGTGGCCAGACCGCCATCAACCTTGCCGAGCCACTTGCTGCGCTCGGTGCTCCCATCATCGGCACAGGCATTGAGGCCATCCGTAATGCCGAGGATAGGGGTTGCTTTGAGGCCATTATGACCAAGTTGGAGATACCGCAACCTATGGCCGAGGCGGTAACCGATATTGAGGCAGGCGTGAGGGCCGCCAACCGCATTGGCTACCCCGTGCTGGTAAGGCCAAGTTATGTGCTCGGTGGCAGGGCAATGCAGATTGTATCCAACGAGGAGGCCTTGAGGCGATACCTCCAGACAGCTGTGGAGGTCAATGTGGACCAACCGGTGCTGGTGGACAAGTACATTATGGGCAAGGAGTTGGAAGTGGATGCAGTGTGCGACGGAACGGATGTGTTTGTGCCCGGCATTATGGAGCACGTGGAGCACACCGGTATCCACTCGGGCGACTCCATCAGCGTATATCCCACCTTCAGCGTGAGCCCCAAGGTGAAGAAGGATATTTTGGACTACACCGTAAGGCTCGGTGTGGAGATTGGCATTGTGGGCCTCTACAACATTCAGTTCATCGTGGACGAAAGGGATGATGTCTATGTGATTGAGGTCAATCCTCGCTCGTCGCGCACGGTGCCCTTCTTGTCGAAGGCTACGGGCGTGCCCCTGGCCGACATTGCCACAAGGGTTATGCTCGGTGTGTCGCTCAAGGAGCAGGGCATCAACCAACTCTATCCCGAGGAAAAGAAACGCTGGTTTGTGAAGACTCCCGCCTTCTCGTTTGCGAAACTCAGGGGTATGGACTCCTACCTCTCGCCCGAAATGAAATCCACGGGCGAAGCCATCGGCTACGACAAGTCGCTCAATAGGGCGCTCTACAAGTCGTTGCAGGCTTCGGGCCTCAATGTGGAGAACTACGGTACCATCTTCGTAACCATCGCCAATGCCGACCAGCAGAGGGCTCTGCCACTCGTGAGGAGGTTCTACAACCTGGGCTTCAACATTGAGGCCACAAGGGGTACAGCACTCTTCCTGCGTGAGCACGGCATCAAGACCCGTATGCGCAGGAAATTGAGCGAGGGTAGCACCGAGATTATCGACTCGCTGCGTCAGGGCCACGTGAACTATGTGATTAACACAATGGCTCTGGACAAACACTCGGCCCACAAGGATGGCTACCAAATCAGGCGTGCAGCGGTGGAGAACAACATTTCGCTCTTCACCTCGCTCGAAACGGTGGGCGTGCTGCTCAACGTGCTGGAGGAGATTACGATGAGCGTTTCGACCATCGACGCAGAGGAGTAAAAAAGAGATTGAGAGGAGAAAAGCGACACTATGTACAAGCGCAATATATATAAGGTACGCACCAATCGCCCGCTGTCGGCAAAGACTATGCTGATGGTGTTGGAGGGCGACACGCAGTATCTCACCGCGCCCGGGCAGTTTGTCAATGTGGCTGTGGAGGGTAAGTTTCTGCGTAGGCCCATATCGGTGTGCGACTACGATGCGGAGAGCATCACTCTGCTCTACGACATTGTGGGCGAGGGAACAAAGGCTATGAGCCTGCTCGGCGAGGGTGCCGAATTGGACTTGCTCACGGGACTTGGCAATGGGTTTGATGCGGACGTGGAGTGCCACAGGCCGATGTTGCTCGGTGGTGGTATCGGTTGCGCCCCGCTCTACAATCTGGCCAAAGTGTGGTTGCAAAGGGGTGTTAGGCCCGTGGTGATTTTGGGCTTCAACTCCAAGGCCGATGTGGTTATGGAGGAGGAGTTCAAGGGGCTGGGTGCCGAGGTATATGTGGCCACAGTGGATGGCTCGCACGGCACCAAAGGCTTTGTTACGGATGTGATTAGGAACGAACATATCGGTGGCGACTACTTCTACGCCTGTGGCCCTATGCCTATGCTGAGGGCGCTGTGCAGTGGGGTAGAGTGCGATGGCGAGTTGAGCCTTGACGAGAGGATGGCTTGCGGCTTCGGGGTGTGTATGTGTTGCAGCGTGCAGACCAAGAGCGGTGCCAAGCGCATCTGCAAGGAGGGTCCCGTGTTTAAGAAGGAGGATTTGATATGGAAGTAGCAAACGTGAAAGATATGTCGGTGTGCCTCGGTGATGTGAGGCTCGACAACCCTGTGATTCCCGCAAGTGGTTGCTTTGGCTATGGCTATGGAATGAGCGAGTTCTACGACATCAACATCCTCGGCTCCATATCCTTCAAGGGCACCACCAGGGAGGCTCGCTATGGTAACCCCCTGCCGAGGGTAGCCGAGTGCAGTGCAGGTATGATTAACTCGGTGGGGTTGCAAAACCCCGGTATTGACGCTGTGATTGCCGAGGAGTTGCCCAAGATGAGGGCTGTGTTCCACAAACCGATTATTGCCAACATCAGTGGATTCTCGATTGACGAGTATGTGGAGTGCTGCGAGAAGATTACAGGGCAGGAGCAGGTGGAGATTATCGAACTCAACGTCAGTTGCCCCAATGTGCACGGTGGAGGTATGAGTTTTGGCACCTCGGCCGAGAGCGTGGCAGAGGTGGTTAGGGCTGTGAAGAGGGTGGTAACAAAGCCCCTCTATGTGAAACTTACGCCCAATGTTACCGACATCGTGTCAATTGCGAAGGCTGCCGAGGAGGCCGGGGCCGATGGCCTGTGCCTGATAAACACAATGCTCGGTATGAGGATTAACACTGCAACGAGGAAACCGGTGATTGCCAACGTGATGGGTGGTTTTTCGGGTGCGGCGGTGTTCCCCGTGGCCGTGAGGATGGTACACCAAGTGAGCAAGGCTTGCAGTGTGCCCGTGATTGGTTGCGGAGGTGTGGAGAGCGCAGGCGATGTGATTGAGATGATGATGGCCGGAGCCACAGCGGTGGAGGTGGGTGCAGCCAACCTGCGCAACCCCTACGCCTGCAAGGAGATAATTGAGGCTCTGCCCGCCGAAATGGAACGTTTGAAGATTGAAAAATTGAGCGATATAATTGGAATAGTATGACACAAGAGAGAGATGTGATTATTGCGTGCGACTTTGCATCGGCTGCCGACACGCTTGCCTTCCTGGACAAGTTTGAGAACGAAACCCGCAAACCCTTCTTGAAGATTGGTATGGAACTCTACTATGCCGAGGGAAATGCCATCGTGAGGGAGATTAAGCGCAGAGGACACAAGATTTTCCTCGACCTGAAACTGCACGACATTCCCAACACCGTGAAGAAGGCGATGAGGGTGCTGTCGGCTCTGGATGTGGATATGGTCAATGTACACGCTGCGGGCACCGTGGAGATGATGAAGGCCGCCAAAGAGGGGCTCACAAGGGCCGATGGCAGCCGCCCGTTGCTGATTGCCGTAACCCAACTTACGTCCACCTCGGAGCAGACTATGCAGCAGGAGTTGGGTATTGCAGGCACGATTGGCGACACCATTGTCAGGTATGCCCGGAATGCCAAAGCCGCAGGGCTGGATGGCGTTGTGTGCTCGCCGCTGGAGGCTGCAATCGTGAAGGGTGCGTGTGGGGCAGAGTTCCAGACCATTACCCCCGGTATTAGGTTTGCCGACTCGGCTGCCGACGACCAGGTGCGCATTACCTCGCCCGCCAAGGCACGTGAGATTGGCTCGGACTTCATCGTGGTTGGCCGCCCCATCACGGCTGCCGAGGACCCCGTTGGTGCCTACCGTAGGTGCGTGGCCGAATTTGTGGAAGGAGTAAACGAATAAAAACGAGAGAGAAAGATATGAACACAGAGAAACTTATTGCAGCCGAGTTGCTGAACATCAAGGCCGTCTTTTTGAGCCCCGACGAACCTTTTACGTGGGCAAGTGGTATCAAGAGCCCCATCTATTGCGACAACCGCCTGATTTTGACCGCACCTGCGGCCCGCAAGGTGGTGGAGAATGCCATTGCGCAGACCGTTAAGGAGAAATTCCCCGAGGCCGAGGTGCTGATGGGTACCAGCACGGCGGGTATTGCCCACGCAGCCATCGCTGCCGATATCCTCGATATGCCTATGGGCTATGTGAGGGGTAGTGCAAAGGACCACGGCAGGGGCAACCGCATCGAGGGTAGACTCGAGAAGGGAGCCAAAGTGGTTGTGATTGAGGACCTTATCTCCACCGGAGGTAGCTGTATTGACGTAGTGGAGGCTCTGCGCGAGGCCGGTGCCGAGGTGTTGGGCGTGGTGAGCATTTTCACCTACGGAATGAAGAAGGGCGTGGAGAGGTTGGCTGCTGCAAATGTGGTCAATTATTCGCTCTCCAACTTCGACACCCTTGTTGGCGTGGCCGTGGAGAAGGGCTACATCGCAGCCGAGGATGAGGCAAGGCTCAAACAGTTTATGGCCAACCCGCAGGACGAAAGCTGGATGAATAAGTAGGGAAAAGTTTACTTGAAGTAAACAATTAGCAAAACAAGCATAAAGCAAAATAACATAGATACTTATGAGGCACCTTATTGACCCCACCGATTTGTCGATGCAGGAGTTGGACGAGGTTATCAACTTGGCACTTGACATCATCGACAACAGAGAAAAATACGCAGATGTGTGCAAGGGCAAACAACTTGCAACGCTCTTCTATGAACCCAGCACCCGCACGAGGTTGAGTTTTACCTCTGCAATGATGAGTCTAGGCGGTAATGTGTTGGGGTTTTCGGATGCCAAGAGTTCTTCGGTGAGCAAGGGCGAAACGTGTGCCGACACCACCAAGGTTATCAGTTGCTTTGCCGACATCATCGCAATGCGCCACTTTGAGGAGGGAGCGGCACTCGTGGCTGCGCTCAACGCAAGGGTGCCTGTGATAAATGCAGGCGATGGTAGCCACAGCCACCCCACCCAGACTCTGACCGACCTACTGACCATCAAGAGAGAGATTGGCAGGTTTGACCACATCACGGTGGGCTTCTGTGGCGACCTCAAATTTGGCCGCACTGTGCACTCGCTCATTAAGGCCCTCTCGCGCTATGAGGGTGTGAAGGTGGTGCTCATCTCGCCCGAACAACTGCGCCTGCCGAGCTATATGAAACACGAGGTGTGCGACCAGAATGGCATTGAGTGCAAGGAGGTTGCCACGATGGAGGAGGTGATGGGTGAACTCGATGTGCTCTATATGACAAGGGTGCAGCAGGAGCGTTTCGACGACCCCGAGGAGTATGAACGCCTGAAGGATAGCTTCATCTTGGATGTGGACAAACTTCGTGGAGCCCAACCGCATATGCGTATTCTGCACCCGCTGCCAAGGGTGAACGAGATTACCGTGGAGGTGGACGACGACCCGAGGGCTGCCTACTTCCGTCAGGTAGAGAACGGCAAGTTTGTGCGTATGGCTCTGATGTTGAAGCTGTTGGAGTGGGCCAAAGATGAGAGCAAAACCCAACCTCTGCTGCCCGAAGGGGTGGAGAGGAACACAAGGGTGTGCTCCAATCGCCGTTGTATATCCAATATGGAGAATGTGGACCGCTTGTTCCGCCCGTCGCTCAATGGCGATGGCACGTGGAGGTGTGTCTACTGCGAGTCGAAAGCGAAGTGATTTGTTGATAAGTCGTTGATAACTCACTTTGCAAGAGAGAGGAAATAAGAGTATTTTTGTGGTGGAAATGAAAGGGCAATCTGGATACATACAACCCCACCTGCAAGGGGCTGCCAATGGGATGGCGATTGACAGAGCAGAGATCTGTCAGGGCTTGTCGGGGAGTATGCTGGCACTTGGTGCGGAAGGTTGCGTGGAAAGAAGTGTGAGCATATCTGCAGGTAAGGTGCGCAAGTGCAAGCAGGCAGAGTGCGACATATAGAGAACGAGTGTGGCCGCCGAAATCGGAAGATTGGGCGGCCACGTTTTTTTGTTAAAACGATAAGAATCAGTTAGGTATGAATCGTATGAAAGTTGGGATTTTGATGGGCTCCACCAGCGATTGGGGCGTAATGTCGGGAGCAACCACCATCTTGGATGAGTTTGGAGTTGAGTATGAGAAGAGGGTTTTGAGTGCCCACCGCACCCCCGCTGCTCTGGAGGAGTATGTCAAGGGCGCGAGGGAGAGAGGTGTGGCCGCAATCATTGCCGGTGCCGGTGGCGCAGCCCACTTGGCAGGCGTGGTGGCCGCTTTCACCACACTTCCCGTCATCGGCGTACCAATCAAGTCGCGCTCGCTGGAGGGCCTCGACTCGCTGCTTTCGATGGTGCAAATGCCTTCGGGTATTCCGGTGGCAACGGTCGGCATCGACGGGGCCAAAAATGCAGCCCTGCTGGCGGTGGCCATTATGGCTGTTACGGACGAGGAGCTCAAAATCAAATTGGACAACTTCAGGGCCGAGCAGGCTCGCAAGGTTTTGGAGGCCGAAATTTAATACGATAACCAAAAGAAAATCACAACCAATAACCCAAACATAAGGAGATGAACACCCACCGCATATTTGTCGAGAAAAGGGAAGCCTACAGGGTGGAGGCCGAAAGCCTGCGCCAAGAACTCAATGCAAATCTTTCGCTCAACATCGGACACCTGCGCCTGCTGTGTGTCTACGACTTGTTTGGTTTCACGGACGAACTCGTGGAACAGAGCCGCTACAAGGTGTTTGGCGAGAGGGCTACCGACACGGTTAGCGATAGCGTAGACTTTGGAGGTATGCCCCACCTGGCCATAGAGTGCCTGCCCGGACAGTTTGACCAAAGGGCCGCATCGGCTGTGGACTGCGTGAAACTGCTTTGCCCGACTGCCGAGGTGGAAATTCGTAGCGCGAAGTTGCTCATTTTTGACCAGAGTGTGGGGGAGAAGGAGCTGGAGAAGATTGCCCACTATGAGATAAACGCGGTGGAGTCGAGGAGGAAAGACCTCAGTGTGTTGGCTCCGGCCGAGAGGGCGGTGGCAAAGCCCGTGGCAGTGCTGGAGGGCTTCTGTGGGCTCACGGCCGAGGATGCCGAGGAGTATTGCAAGAAGCAGGGCTTGGCGATGAATGGCGACGACCTGATGGAGGTTGTGAAGTACTTCAAACAGGAGGGTAGGGAGCCCAACGAAACCGAGTTGCGCATCCTCGACACCTATTGGAGCGACCACTGCCGCCACACCACTTTCACCACCGAGCTGACCGACATCCAGGTGGAGGACTCCTTTGTGGCCGATGACATCAGGGAGGCGGTGGACCAATGGAAGAGAATACGCAAGAAATTGGGCAGGGAGGGCAAGAGCCTCTGCCTGATGGACCTTGCAACCATAGGCGCACGCTACTTGCGCAAACAGGGCTTGCTGGACGACCTTGAGCAGAGCGAGGAGAACAATGCGTGCAGCATATATGTGGACGTGGACGTAGACGGGACCGTGGAGCGTTGGCTCTTGCAGTTCAAGAACGAAACCCATAACCACCCCACGGAGATTGAGCCCTTCGGTGGTGCATCCACCTGCCTCGGTGGTGCCATCAGGGACCCGCTGAGTGGCAGGAGCTATGTCTACCAAGCAATGAGGGTTACGGGTGCGGGCAATATATACCTGCCCGTGGAGCAGACAATGAAGGGCAAACTGCCCCAGAGGGTTATCTCGTTGCGTGCCGCAGCGGGCTACTCCTCCTATGGTAACCAGATTGGCCTTGCAACAACCCACGTGAGGGAGATTTACCACCCCGACTATGTAGCCAAACGATTGGAGGTTGGTGCAGTTGTGGGTGCAGTGAGGGCCGCCGACGTTAGGCGCGAAAGCCCACAAGCAGGCGACGTGGTGCTGATGTTCGGTGGTCGCACCGGCAGAGATGGTATCGGTGGTGCCACCGGTTCCTCAAAGGAGCACAACGAGGCTTCGCTGGAGGAGTGCGGTAGCGAAGTGCAGAAGGGTAACGCCCCCGAAGAGAGGAAGATTGCAAGGCTCTTCCGCCGCAAGGAGGTTACCCGCCTGATTAAGAAATCAAACGACTTTGGTGCCGGAGGTGTGAGCGTGGCCATTGGCGAGTTGGCCGATGGATTGGATATTTACCTCGACAGGGTGCCCACAAAATATAGTGGTCTGAACGCCACGGAGTTGGCCATCAGCGAGTCGCAGGAGCGAATGTCGGTGGTGGTGGAGGCCAAAGATAGGGCCGAGTTTGAGGCCTATTGCAGGGAGGAGAACATTGAGGTTACCCACGTGGCCGACGTTACCGACAAGGGCCGTATGAGAATGTTCTATGGCGAGAGCCTTGTGGCCGACCTGCGCAGGGAGTTCATCGACTCGGCAGGTGCCAAACACTACGCCAAGGCAGTGGTGGGTGCCGTGGAGGAGAAAAATCCTTTTGAGCGCAAGATAGAGGGCGAGGGTGTTAGGGAGAAAATGCTCAATATCCTGGCCGATGATAACGTAACCTCACAGAAGGGCCTTGTGGAGATGTTTGATGCCAGCATTGGTGCAAGCACGGTGTTGATGCCCTTTGGTGGTCGCACCCAGCAGACCGAGGCGCAGGTGAGTGTGCAGACC
>JAFVSY010000071.1 GCA_017503465.1 Tidjanibacter sp.
TATAGCAGCGAGGTTCCACCTCTTCCCATTCCGAACAGAGAAGTTAAGCTCGCTTACGCCGATGGTACTGCATTTAGTTGTGGGAGAGTAGGTAGCCGCCTCTTCAAGCCAAGTCGAAAGACTTGGCTTTTTTTGTTATACTAAAAAGCCAAGTCCGACTTTAAGGCTTGAAGAGACGGCTATGGCCGCCATCGATATAGACAATCTTCCCCAACCCCTCCTTTGAGAAGGAGGGGCTTTCTTATTTATAGCATAGTTAGGGAAAACACTCGGAGTGCCCGTTGGCACCAAGCAAAACCGAGGAGCACTGTGCAGTGTTCCTCGGTTTTGTGGTTGTTTGATTGTGTGTGCCCTTGAGTGGAGTGTATCCTTGAATAGGTTTTGCCTTTGAGTAGGGGTTATCCTAAAGTAGGGTGGGTACGTCTAATTGACAATCTTCCAGGTGTGGCCTTTTTTGGTGAGGGTGTAGGTGGCGGGGATGGATTGGCCATTGGCGAGCACCACGGTGGCCTCCACGCGGGCCTCGGTTTTGCCCTCATCGTAGGAGTAGATGTCCACTCGCTCCACGCCGCCGACCTCTTGTAGTTTGGCAGTCCTCTCGGAGAACATCTCAACATAGAGGTGTTCTTCGCCCACAGGCACGTCAATAAGTTCCACAGCCGCCTTCACGTTGCCCGCAGCAAGTTCGGTCCAACATTTTGCCACAACAACATCGGGCCTCTTACTGCCCCCACATCCGACGAGTACCACGGCAGCCAATGCCGCCAGCGCAATGCAAATAGTTCTTTTCATATAGCGATTTCTCTGTTATATCTCTCTTATATATAAATATAGGTATCAATCCAGCACCACATACTCTCCGCAGGTGTGCACATAGCCGTGGTGTCCGTCCATCGTGCAGGGGGCGTAGCGGCCCACGAACTCTCCGATTTCGTCCATCACGCAGGGCAGCACCTCGCGTCCATCCACTCCAACCAGGCCCCATTTGCCGTCCAACTTAACCTTGGCAACGCCACCGGAGAAGTTTTCGACCTCCTCGTAGATGCAGCCGATTTCCTCACGTCCATCCACTCCTGCGAAGCCCCAGCGTCCTGCGTGGCGCACTTTGGCGTAGCCCTCCACGAAGGGTTCCACGTGTTCGTAGAGGCAGGGTATGAGTTCCTTGCCGAGCTTGTCCACGAGGCCTTTGCGGGAGCCGTTGCTTACCACCACTGCGCCATTTATGCACTCCTCGGCACTGTCGTAGCGACATACAAACTCGAGGTGTCCTTCGGCGTTGATGTAGCCGATATTGTCCCTTGTGCGCACCTGCGCCAAGCCTTCGGAGAATTTCTCGGCCTTATCGTAGCGGCAGGTGATGACCTCACGTCCGAAAGTGTCGATGTAGCCCCACTTGCCATTGAGCGACACGGGAGCGAGTCCATCGGCGAAGAGGCCGATGTGGTCGTACTTACACGACACGAGTTCCACGCCACCGCTACCCACGAGGCCATATCGGCCCTTGTAGCCCACCACAGCACAGCCATATTGTGCCATCGGTGTGAGGTCGCAGAAGTCGTAGAGGCAGTTACCGGAGCGGTCTATGTAGTATTCCACGCCATTGAGTCGTGCTTTGGCAAGTCCACCCACGAAGGCGGTTGCGGTATCAAATCGGGGCGAGATGACACTACGGCCGGTGGTGTCAATGTAGCCCCACTTGCCATTACCGTTGCGCACAGCGGCAAGTCCATCGGCAAAGGAGCCCACGTCGTTGTAGGTGGTGGCGACCACGAGAGAGCCTTCCCTATTGACGTATCCCCACTTGCCCCTCTGCTTCACGGCGGCGAGTCCGCCCACGAAGCCCTGGGCTTGTTCATATTTGCACACCACGATTTCGTGTCCGAGTTCGTCTACGAAGCCGTAGCGACCATTGTTCACCACCATAGCCACGCCCTCGGAGAAGTTCTCGATGTGGTCATACTTGCAGGGAATAATCTCCTGACCGCTGCCATTCATCAGACCCCATTTGCTACCCGTGCGCACTTGTGCCACGTCGCCCACGAAGCCCCACGTTTTGTCGTAGCGGCACTCCACCACCTCTCGGCCGGTGTCGTCCACAAAGCCCCACAAGCCGCCTTTGCACACAGCGTGCAACACGTTGCCCTGGGCATATATCACATCTTCCCACTTGGGTTGGATAATCATTGCTCCATCGGTATCCATCACGCCCACACCTTCGGGGCTCTCCACAATGTAGTGCAGCACCCTGCCGACGTTGTCTTTCACGGGGCGCACCTTGGTGTAGGTGTGCACCTTGTGGCGGGCTATGTCAATCACGGAGTTGCCGAGCACCAAGATTCCGCTTCCCTCCTCGTCGAGGTGGGTGGATATGGCCATCGTGAGGTCGTCCCTCATCACGCCCCACTTGTCGTTGGAGCGCACCCAGGCGTAGCCGTCGCGGAATGTCGGGCGGAGGTCGTAGATGGGGTTCACGAGCACCTTGCCGCCTTTGGATACCACACCCCAACCGCCGTTCCACTCAAACCAGCCTCTGCCGGAGGGGCCAAAGGTAGGTTTGTCGTCCAACACAGCTCCAAAGAGGATTTCGCCCTTGCGGGACACCACGCCCCACTTGCCGTTCCACTTGCACCAAGCACTCTGCGCGGAGCCAAAGGCGGGCTTCTCCTCCAACATCGGGGCCAAAGCAACCTTGCCCTCAAAGGTAATCACACCCCACAGGCCACTCCAGCGGCCCCAGGCGTAGCCCTCGGAGTCGAATTCGGGTTTGTTGTAGAGGAGCGCACCGAGCACAATCTCGCCATTTTGGCGCACAATGCCCCACGCATCGTTCCAACTCACCCAAGCAATATCTTTGTCGCCGAACATCGGCCTTGTGTCAATCATTGCATCGAGTACCACGCTACCATCGGCGGCCACCACTCCCCACTTACCGTGCCAACTTGCCCAAGCGTGGGTGGCACCCTCGGGGAATATGGGCCTTGAGTCAATCATAGCATCGAGCACCACGGTGCCATTCTCGGCTACCACGCCCCACTTGCCGTTCCAACTCACCCACGCCCTGTCGCTGGTGGCGAAGGAGGGCTTGTTGGCGATGGCTGCATCCAGGAGCACCTTGCCGTCGTAGCTAACCACACCCCAATGGGAGTTCCAGCTCACCCAGGCGTAGTCCTTTTCGGCGAAGGTGGGCTTGGTATCCACGAGTGCTTGCAGGAGTATCTCGCCACGGGTGGTTACCACACCCCACTTGCTGTTCCAATTCACCCACGCCACGCCTCGGTCGTTGAAGATGGGTTTGTCATCGGTGGTTGGTGGCAACAGCACGGTGCCATCTCTGCGTACCACGCCCCAGTGGGAGTTCCAGTAGGCCCACGCAATATCTTCGTTGTCGAATATGGGCCTCTCCTCTATTATGGCATCAAAGGCGACCGTGGCATCGCGCCTAATGGCACCCCAACGCCCGTTCCATCTTGTCCAGGCCACTCCGCCTGCCATAAATATGGGTCTCTCCTCGACCACGAAGTCGAAGGCGAGCGAACCATCGGTGCGCACAGCACCCCAAAATCCCTGATTGTTTACCCACGCAATGTTGTTCTCGTCGAAGATTGGTCTGTCGTCCAGCAGAGCCTCAAAGGCCACGCTGCCATCACGCCTGACAGCACCCCAACGGCCGTTCCACTGCACCCACGACACCATACCTTCAAAGGCGGGTTTCTCGGCAAGCACGGGTTGGAACAACATCTTGCCATCGTAGCCAACAGCGCCCCACACGCCACCGAGCCTTACCCACGCCACGGAGTTCTCAAACGTGGGTTCCTCTTCGATGATGGGTTCACAGAGCACTCGGCCGTCCTCGGCCACAGCACCCCAGCCACCCAGCCAATGGCACCAGCACACTCCTCCTATGAATTCGGGTTTTTGCTCCAACACAGCATCGAAGAGCACTTCGCCTGTGTGGTCAATCAGTCCCCAACGTCCGTTCCACTTGGTCCAACAGCAGCCCTGCTCAAAGTGGGGCTTCTGCTCCACGGCAAAGTCAAAGAGGACGAGGCCTTCGCGGGCCACAAGTCCCCACGCACCGCCTCGCTCCACCCAAGCGAGTCCCTCTTGGTCGAACTCGCCCATTGCGGCAAATTGGGGCTCAAAGACCACTTCGCCATTGCGGTCCACCACACCCCATAGTTGCTCCTGCTGTATCCACGCAGTGCTTTTTACGAAGGGGGTGATTGTGTCGTATTGGGGGGTAAAGAGATAGGTTGCATCCCTGCGCAGCACACCCCACTTACCCTCGTAGCGCACCATTGCGAGCGAGTCCTCAAAGGGCTTCACGGAGTCAAAAATGTTCTTGATGACCATACGCTCCTTCTCGTCGGCAAAGCCCCAGCGGTCGCGTTTTTGTGCGGGGGTGAGTTCGCCCTGCAGGTACTTACCCTTGAGTTGTCGCAGGTTCCACCCCTGTGCATCGGCCGAGTGGACCACCAGCACAAGGCACAAGCATAGGGCGCACACGCGCAGGAGCGCGCGCGATGCAGTGGCGAGGGTGGTATGTTGGGACGTTGTCATCACTCGGTTTGGGTGTCTGTTATGAGCATTTGTGTACAAATGTACACAATAAATCAAGCAAAGGTAGTGATTTGCTCCGCAAAAAGCAAATGGCTACCTCTGCTTGTTCCAATTTTCCACACTTTGTGGTGAAAATACACGATTTCTGGGGTGTGTGGCCCGAGAGCCGGGTGAAGAGTATTGTCTGAGTTCTCGGGGGTGTTGTCTGAGCCATTAGAGAGCACCGAGCACCCTCTCAAGGCCCACACCACGCGAACCTTTGATGAGCACAAAAGCCCTGCGCAGGGGTTGCTCCGAGAGCAACCACACCACGTCCTCGGCTGTGGCACAACGCACAATGCGACTGTCCTTGCTGGTGGTGCCTCCGAAATTTTTGCCCACCAAGATTATCCTATCGGCCGGACCATCCACGGCAGCCTGCACAATCTTCTCGTGCTCCTCGTGGCTCCACTCTCCGAGTTCGAGCATATCGCCGAGGATTAGCACCTTACGGTGATAACCACTGTGCTCCGTGGCGTTGTGTACGGCCACCGCTGCGGCCATACTCGAGGGGTTGGCATTGTAGCAATCCACGGTTAGCAGGTTGGCTTCGGTGCGCACCTGCTGGGAACGATTATTGGAGGGCACATACTCCGCAATGGCCGCCCCAATCTGGGCCTCCTCTACGCCAAAATGTCTGCCCACAGCCACGGCGGCCGCAATGTTGAAGCGATTGTAATCGCCCACAAGGTTGCTTTGCAGCCCCTCGGCCAACTGTTCCGAGTAGCCCACAGCCCTCAGACCGCACCTTTCGGTCACCATTGCCGAGAGCACCTCGTCCTCCTTGCGGTAGAGTGCGGTGCCGCCATTAAGTGCAAGATTGTCATAGAGTTCGCCCTTGCCCTTGCGTATGCCTTCCACACCGCCAAAGCCCTCCAAGTGGGCTCGGCCGATGTTGGTGATGAGTCCGAGGTCGGGTGTGGCAATCTCCGCCAAGCGGGCAATCTCGCCCTGCGCACTTGCACCCATCTCCACCACCGCAACCTCATCCTCGGCCCCAATGGAGAGGAGCGTCAGAGGTACGCCAATGTGGTTATTGAGGTTGCCCACCGTGCAGGCGGTCCTAAACTTGCGGCCGAGCACCGCTGCCACCAACTCCTTGGTGGTGGTCTTGCCATTTGTACCCGTTATGGCCAACACCTTTGTCCCCAACTGCTTACGGTGATAGTGGGCCAACTCTTGCAGGGCCGTGAGTACATCCTCCACGACCACATACTTCTCGGCCCTGGCGGGCTCCACAACATCCACATTATCAACTACAGCCGCCACAGCACCGGCCTCAATGGCTGCCGCTGCGTAGCGATTGCCGTCGAAATTATCTCCGCGCAGGGCAAAAAAGAGTTCCCCGGGGCGAACTTTGCGAGAGTCGGTTTGCACCCCCTCAGATTGCACAAAGAGGCCGTAAAGCCTCTCTGTTATGGTGTTGTCTATTGTCATCGTGTTGTTCCGTGTCTGTGCCCTGTGGGCTGTTTAGTTGAACTTGTCGCCTTTGGTGAAATTGACCGTTTCGATGTAGCGTTTGATGTTCTGCTCGGCACTCTTGGGACAGACCATCAGCACGTCGGGCGTATCGACTACAATGTAGTCTTTGAGCCCCTCAATAACCGCCACTTTCTCCTCGGGGGTGCGAATCACGCAACCCTCGGTGTCGAAGGTGAAGGTGTTGGTGCTGAAGGTGTTGCCGTGGTCGTCTTTGGCCGAGTACTCATAGATTGAGCCCCACGTGCCCACGTCGCTCCAGCCGAGGTCGCTGCACCTCACCCACACGTTGTCGTAGCGTTCCATAATGCCGTAGTCCACCGAAATGCCCTTACATTCGGGGTAGACAATGTCGATTTGCTCCTGCTCGGTGGGCTTACCATAGTGCTCGCTGATGGAGTTCAGCGGCTCATAGATTTCGGGCTGCAACTGCTCAAAGGCCGCGAGAATGGTGGCAACCCTCCACACAAAGATACCCGAGTTCCAATAGTACTCGCCACTGTCCACGAAGATTTTGGCCAACTCAAGGTTGGGCTTTTCGGTGAAAGTCTTGGCTTTGTTGAACTTACCGGAGGCTTTGTGCTTATTGACCTGAATGTAGCCATAGCCTGTTTCGGGCCTTGTGGGTTGCAAGCCGATGGTGAGCAGAGCATCCTCCTCGCCCACGAAATCAAGGCACTGCTGGATGACCTCACAGAAGTGTATCTCGTTGAGTATGAGGTGGTCGGATGGAGTTACGACCATCCTTGCCTCGGGGTTGATACTGCGGATGCGCATTGCGGCATAGGCCACACAGGGGGCGGTGTTACGTCCCACGGGCTCACAGAGCACCTGCTCGGCCGCAATCTCCGGAATCTCGGCCAGCACCATATCGCGATAGGCAGCATTGGTGGCCACAAAGATGTTCTCCACGGGAATTATATTGGCAAACCTCTCGAAGGTGGTGCGGATGAAACTCTTGCCCGTACCGAGCACATCGAGAAACTGTTTTGGCTTGCTGCGGCGACTGATGGGCCAAAAGCGTGAGCCCACGCCACCGGCCATAATAACGCAATAGTTGTTTTCGTTCATTTGTAAAAATAGTGTAATTTTGTGGTTACTCTGGGCAAAAGTACGAAAATTTACTACCTTTGCCAATATTTATGCGTGAATAATTAACGACAAGGTATGAAAGTAAAGTATTTTACACTGCCAAATATTATCACCCTGGGCAACTTGGCCTGCGGTACAATGGCCGCGCTGTGTGCTGTGAGCAGCATTTGGTCGCCCGAAACGGTAAGCCTCAAGGCCCCGTTGCTGCTGATTTTGCTCTCTGCGCTGCTCGACTTCTGCGACGGGCTGGCTGCACGACTCACCGGGCAGTACTCCGCACTCGGTGTGCAACTCGACTCGCTGGCCGATATGGTCAGCTTCGGACTCACTCCCTCGTTGGTGCTGGTGGCAATGTTCGAGAAGGCCGGAGGAGTGGGTGCCTGGTGGCTGATTGCGCTGGCTGTGGTGCTCTGCTCTGCCTTGCGCCTTGCGAGGTTCAACATCGACGAGGAGCAGAAGGAGGAGTTTATCGGCCTGCCCACACCCGCTTGTGCCATAGCCATAGGCTCGTTGGCTTGGGCGGTGGAGGAGGGCGTTTTTGTGCTCTCGCCGAGTGTGATTTTGGCTGTGGCCATCGTGTTTGCGTGGTTGCTCATCAGCCCCATCAGGATGTTCTCGCTCAAGTTCAAGGGTTTTAGCCTCAAAACTCCTGCCAACAAGTTGCGCTACGTCTTCCTGTTGGTTGCTGCGGTGGTAGTCATCGTCGGTGGCCTCAGTGCCGCTTGGGCAGTTATCCTACTCTACATTCTCATTTCACTCATCCGAACTCTCACCGCAGGCTGCCACTGCTGCTGCCGCAGGGAGAAATAGACACACACGCAATACGATTTTAATTAGGTGAACAAGCGAACACTCTACATATCAATCATTCTCGGTCTGCTCTGCCTCGGAGTGCCCACCCTTGCCCACGCCCAAGTTATGGGTGCACAGGACTTTGGACGCGACCCCCGTGCTCTGACGCAGGCAATGCAGAGTATGCAAAACAACCCCTATGCGGGCGAGGTTGAACTTGACGAAAACGGCAACCCCATCAACCCCGAGGAGGGCCAAACCGACTCGGTGAAGGTCAAGGAGATTATGCCCCTGGAATCCTTCTTCTTTGGCGACTCCATCCGCAAGCAAAAGCACTTCGTGTGGAACGTGGACACCTATGCCAACCACGTCAAGATGAGGGATATTGACACCCTGCTCGGGTCGTTCAACTACGACTATCCCTTCCAGCGTGAGGACGTTGGCGATGCCAATGTGGGCATTGTGGGCGGTGTCTCCACTCCGCTCAACTTCTTCCGCCGTCCGCAGGGCAACGACTTCACCTTCGTGGACGGATACTACTCCTACCTCTACACCCCCGAGAACGCACCCTTCTACAACAACAAGCGTCCCTACACCATCTTGGGCTACCTCACCGGTGGACAAAAGAGGTATGCAGAGGAGGTGCTGAGGGTGGTACACGCCCAGAATGTAACCCCCTCCACGGGCTTCAATGTGTCATACGACAGCAACCACTCCCGTGGTATCTACACTTGGCAGCGTGGTAAGGTTACCGACTTCTCGGCGGCTGTCTCCCACACCGGCAAACGCTACTCGCTCCACGCAGGAGCCATCAGCAACACCATCTCCAACCGTGAGAATGGTGGTCTGACGGAAGCTTGGCACGTGGTGGACACCCTCTATGAGTCGGCCCAGGGACTCCCAATGAAGATGAGCGATGCGCTCAACAAGGCCAACAACACAGCCCTTTATGCGGTGCAGACCTATGGTATCCCCTTTGTGCCGATGACCGACTCGGTCTTCACAATGGCCGACCGCACTGCCATCTACATTGGCCACTCCATCACCTACAACCGCTGGAATCGTAACTACTCCGACACCAAGAACGGTACCACATATAAAATCACCGACCGCACAGGTAAGGTGCTCGAAACGCGCAACTACTACGACCAATGGCTCATCAGCCCCGATGCCACAAACGACTCCCTCTCGGAGTCGGTGCTCACCAACCGCCTCTTTGTGCAACTCCAGCCCTATGACCGCAACGGAGTGCTCGGCACGGTAGACGGAGGTATCGGTTGGGACCACCGCCGCTATTGGCAATTCCGCCCCGATAATTACCTCAAAGGTACCGCCTTCGACAAGCGCAACACCTACTACGCCTATGCCGATGCAAGGGGTGCGCTGGGCAGGTGGCTCGATTGGCACGGCTTTGCACGTTTCAACGTGGGTGGTTATAGGGCCGGCGATATTGATGTGGATGCCGATGCTCGCTTGTACCTATTTATTAAAGAGAGGCCCATAACCCTCTCCGGTCGTTTCGGATTTGAACTTGAGGAGCCCTCCTATTGGGCCCAAAACTACTTCTCCAACCACTTCGTGTGGAGCAACAATTTCGGCAAACAAAATCGCACCGACCTTGATGTAACCCTCCACGTGCCACACATCGGTGCCGAGGTGGGCTTCAAACAGACGGTGTTGGGTAATGCGGTATACTACAATGAGTTGGGCGTACCCTCCCAAATGAAGGGTGCCGTGAGCGTTACGGGGCTCTACCTGCAGGAAAACCTCAAACTCGGTATTCTCAACCTCCACCACCGATTGCTGTTGCAGTACAGTAGCGACCAGACGGTGGTCCCCGTGCCCACCGTGGCGGCCAACATCTCCTACTTCCTCAAATTCCAGCCCGTGAGGAACGTGCTCACCGTGAAGGCAGGTGTGGATGTGTGGTGGAACTCGCCCTACTACGCACAGGCCTACAACCCCGCAACTATGATGTTCTACAACCAGAGGGAGGCCGAGATTGGCAACTATCCCTACGCCAATGTCTTCCTCGTGGCCAAGTGGAAAACTATGCGCATCTTTGTGCAGTATCAACACGCCAGCGAAAACCTCTTTGAGAAACTCAAAGCATCCTTCAGCGTGCCCTACTATCCCTACAATCGCGCCCTGCTTAAATATGGCATTTCGTGGTATTTCGACAACTAATCGACTCCTCTCGTTGCTGACTCGCTCGCTACTGCTCTGCGCCCTTGTGCTCGTGGCCTATGGCTGCGGTGGGGGCCGAAAGAGTGGGGGAGAGGGTGTGCCCACAGAGGGCGGAGTGCTCACCGTGGCTCTTGGCGACGACGTTGGGGGCTACTTTGTGGTGGGTGGCGAGAGGTATGGCTTTGTTGCCTCCGTCACGGACGCTGTGGCGGCCACAATGGGAATGACTACCAATGTGGTAAACTCACTCTCCATCAGCGATTTGGAGGCAGGACTGCGTGGTGGCGATGTGGACATTGCCGCCATCCCTTCGCATCACCGAGTAGAACTCCACGACTTCCCCTCCGCAAGGCTCTACGCTACCGATTATGTGCTCCTGGTGCCGTCGTGGACAAAGGCTGATACCACCCTCACGACCACCCAACTCTGCCGTGGCAGGCGTGTGGCTACCGACCGAGGCTTCCGTTGCCACACCCAATCAGTCAAGGAGTTACAGCAAGCAGGTGCCATCATCGACACCACCGTGAACGATGGACACTCGCTCGCACTGCACCTGCTGCAAGGCCGCTGCGATGCGATTGTGTGTGAGCGTAGCGAGGCCAAACTTGTGCGCTACCTTTACCGCAACATTCGTGAGATGGGCACCTTCGACGAGCAGGTCGAGATAAGGCTCATCTTTGCCAATCGCCACCTCAAGGAGGCCTTCACTCGCCACCTTCAACTATATGCTGCTACGGAGGACTATGCCGCCTCCACCGACCTCTACTTTGGGCAGGCTTCCATTGCGGGCAACTTTGTGCAACTGACCTATCGCCCCACCCGTATTGTGGGCGGTATCTCGGTGTGGGACAACAAGTTGCAAACCATTGGCGAGAGGGTAGGCGTGGATTGGCGACTGCTCTCGGCAATGGCTCGCTACGAGTCGGGATTTCGCAACGACCAGGTGAGCAATATGGGGGCCGTGGGGCTTATGCAGGTTACGCCCATTGTGGCCGAGGAGTTCAAGATGGAGGAGTATGACCTTACTGACCCCGACACCAACATTCTGCTGGCAGCCAAACTGTTGCGCAAAAATAGTCGCTCGCTTGGGTTTGGAGATTTTCCCACCACAGATGATGGCGTGGCTCTGATGGTGGCGAGTTACCACTGTGGCATCACCCGAATGATGGAGGCCCAAAGGCTTGCGAAGGCCACGGGTGGTAGTGGCGAGAGTTGGGCCGATGTGTCGGCGGTGCTGACCAATATGGGTGATGTGGAGTGGTTGCGCACCAACGAGTGCCGTATGGACCGCTTCCACGACCACCGCATCACCATTGCCTACACCAATCGCGTGGTGGCTGCCTACACCACCTACCGCCAAACCCTCAACTAACCCCCAACCGCAGGCACGGGCTGTGCTGGTGAATTCAAAATTCAAAATTGACAAAACGTTGTTTTGTCTAAAATGCTCCCGCTCGGCCGAGTCTGCAAGCAGCCTTTGCGCTCGCTTACTCGCATTTGCCAAAATTCAAAATTGGGGGTAATAGGGAACTTAGGGAATTTAGTGAATTTAGGGAGCGCAGTGAGCGCAGTGAGCGCAGAGGCTCTTTCTATCCCTAAACTCCCTAAACTCCCTAAACTCCCTACACTCCCTACACTCCCTAACCTCCCTAACCTCCCTTTCTGCACTTTCTGCCCTTCTTTGAAAAAAATATCGCAAAACGATAAATATTTTCCGTTTTTCGTTTGGAAGTTTGAAAATTTGCACTACCTTTGCATCGAAAAACAATAAATATTTACCTCAAAACAATCTACAATTATGAGTAAGTTCACAAAAATTCTGGCCTCCGTGTTGGCCGTAGTTATCTTGGCTTTCGTGCTGTTGCACGTGGTTGGCGTGGCCATTCAGACTTGGCACATCGCAAATGGCACCTGGGAGCCCGCCGTCGATTGGAGCGTGGCAGGGTGGCTGAAAGTTACGGTGGTGGCCCTGCGTGCGGCTATGACAGTGGTGCTGGTGTGTATGTTGGTTAAGTTTGTGGCCAACATTTTGTGGAACCACTCGGCTCTCTTTGTGCGCCCCAATGTGAGGCTGGTGTTCTGGGCCGTGGTGCCAATGTTTCTCTATGCTCTGTGCGACTGCAATATGCACATACTGAGCGGTGAACGCTACTTTGCCATCACCACCGAGGCACTCATCGCACCCCTCGTGATGCTGATTGTGGCCATCATCTACCGCAGGGGCGTGTTGCTGACCGAAGAGAACGATTTGACAATCTAACCAAACGTGGGAGGAACAAACGATGATAGTTGTAAATTTGGACGTAATGCTTGCCAAGCGCAAGATGTCACTCAGCGAACTCTCCGAGCGTGTGGGCATAACCATTGCCAACCTCTCCATCCTCAAAACGGGCAAGGCAAAGGCTGTGCGCTTTTCCACTCTCGATGCCATTTGCCGTGAACTCTCCTGCACTCCTGCCGACCTGCTGGAGTACCGAGCAGAGGAGTAGAGCGTGGCGTGCGAAAACAAACCGAGCGACAAGGCTGGATGGCCCTGTCGCTCGGTTGTTTTTTAGCCTGTGTGTGGCCGTGAAAATATTAGTAGCCGATGCGGTTGAAGAAATCCAACAACAGGTCGCCCACGCGGGTGGAGTGGTAGATGTAGGAGCCGTGGTCGGCATTTGGTACAATCACCACCTCGCCTTGCGGTATGTTGTTGCCAATCAGGGCAGTATGCTCGGGCCTGATGAGGTCGGCATCGCCCGCCATAATGAGCGCGGGGCAGTCAATCAGTTGCATATCGTCCACCGTCATCGTGGGCTCGTTCATCATCATAATGTTGAGCGGATTGGGGTTCTCTTGGGCCAAAAAGTGGGCCTCAAATTCGGGCACAAGCGCACCCTTCACAAAGATGTTGGCACCGCCTGTGGCAATGGCCGAAAAGGTGCCGGGGTGCATCACCTCAAGTTGCAGTGCAATGATGCCACCATCGCTGAAACCGAACACGGCGGGTTTGGTAAGTCCCTTTGCTGCAATGAATTGGCGCACGTCCTCGGCCATATCCTTGTAGTGATACTCGGCCAGCGGCGGGTTGGCACCCTGACCGCGAGAGTCGAGTGCATAGACGGTGTAGCCTGCTTGGGCGAGTTGGCGAGTGGTGGTCTCAAGGTCGTTGTGGCTGCCACCGTTGCCGTGGAGCAAAATCACCGCCTTGCCGGCACCCTCGGCGGCGTAGAAGAGTTCGGTGCCATTCACACCGATGGTGTCGGTGTAACTCACATAGTTACTGCCTCGGCACCCTCCGAGCAGGAGTAGCGAGGTGAGCAGGGCGGTGTGCAAAAAGTGTTTCATAGTCCTTTGATTTTTTTGACGTTAGGCACTCTATTTGAGCAGTTCCTCAAGCCTTGCCACGGGAGCAACGTCGAGTTCGCTCTGCTCGCCATTGAGGTAGTGGTAGTAGCCTGCCACGGCAATCATTGCGGCGTTGTCGGTGGTGAACTTCAGGGGTGGGAGGTAGGTTTTCCAATGCCTACGGCGCCCCTCCTCCTCAATAGCCTCCCTAAGGCCCGAGTTGGCCGACACTCCGCCGGCAATGGCAATCTCCCTGATGTTGAGAGCCTTTGAGGCCTTGACGAGCTTTTTCAGAAGGATTTCTATGATTGTCTTTTGGAGCGAGGCACAGAGGTCGGCTTTGTTCTCCTCAATGAAGTTGGGGTTTTCGGCCACGTGGTCGCGCAGGAAGTAGAGGAACGAGGTTTTCAGTCCGCTGAACGAGTAGTCGAACCCATCCACCGAGGGCTTTGCGAAGCGGAACCTGTCGGGGTCGCCCTCGTGTGCCAGGCGGTCAATCACGGGGCCACCGGGATAGGGCAGGCCCATCACTTTGGCACACTTATCGAAGGCTTCACCTGCGGCATCGTCGATGGTGGTGCCGACAATCTCAAAGTCGAGGGGCGAGTTCACCCTGACAATTTGGGTGTGTCCGCCCGACACGAGCAGGCAGAGGAATGGGAACGCAGGGTGGGGTACCTCTGCATCGGGAAGGTCGATAAAGTGGGAAAGAATGTGCCCTTGGAGGTGGTTTACCTCCACCATCGGAATATTTTTTGCAAGCGAAAGACCTTTGGCGAAAGATACTCCAACGAGCAACGAGCCGAGCAAACCGGGGCCACGTGTGAAGGCGATGGCGTCCACTTGGTCGGCAGTGATACCGGCATCCTTGAGTGCTGTATCTATCACGGGCACAATGTTTTGCTGGTGGGCACGGGAGGCGAGTTCGGGAATCACGCCGCCATATTTCACGTGCACAGCTTGGCTTGCAATCACATTGGAAAGCATTGTTGTTCCGCGCAATACGGCTGCCGAAGTGTCATCACACGAAGATTCAATTCCTAAAATAATAACTTCCATATTTGTTTTTCGATGTAAAAATTCGTAAAATTGTAGGTTAAAACCGAACCAATAATGAGCAAAGGTATAAAAAAACTGACAAATATAGCACTCCACTCCCTATGTGCGGTGGTTTTAGTGCTAATTTTGTTGATACTTGCGGTTGCGTTGGCCTTTTCGCTTCCGCGAGTGCAGACCTTTGTTGCCCACCGTGCGGTGGATTGGGTTGGTGAACACTATGGTCTGAACCTCTCGTTGGAGGGGGTGGCAATCGCGGGCTTGTCCAACGTGGTGGTGGAGGAACTCTATGTGGAGGACCTCGGTGGCGACACACTGCTCTACACTCCCCGCCTGTCGGCTACCATCGACCGCAACGCACTTCTCAGCCGTGGGGAACTGCTGCCGAGCCGTGTGCGTATGAAGGGGGGCTGGCTGAACCTCTACACCGAGGAGAACGGTAGGACCAACCTGGATATGCTCGTCAGGAGTGTGGAGGCCCAACTGCCACCCAAAAAAGAGGGGGGCGCGCCGCTGACCATCGGGGATATGTCGGTGGAGGATGTTCGTTTTACGCTCCACAATCACAAAGTCTACAGACCGCAGAAGAGCGGTATCAACTACTCCGATATGGACCTCCACATCGACCGCCTCGATGTGAACGCACTCACCGTGAGGGGCGAGGATGTGGAGATGGATATTGCGCATCTCACCGCCACCGACAAGAGCGGGGCCGCAATGCAGGGGAGCAGCATCGGGAAGATGATTATAGCGAGTGCCGACCTACTCTTCTACGACGTGCAGTTCTGCGTGGGTGAGGCCCGAATGAACCTACCGAAGGTGGAACTCACCGCCGAGAGTTGGGACGACTATCAGAAGTACAACAGCAGCGTGAATATGTCCATTGAGGCCACCAACTCCTACCTCACTGCCTCCTCGCTGGAACAGTTTGTTCCCGATTTGGGCAATGTGGGCGTGACGGTGGAGGAGTTTGAGTGCCGCTTCGACGGCCTTGTGGATGACTTCACGGTGGACCTCGGAGGCGCCACGGTGGAGGGTGCCGAGGTTAGCGGCAGAGTGCGCGTTGAGGATGTTATGCACCTTGTAGAGGCAACCATCACGGCCGACTCGGTGAGGGTGCAGGCCACCACCGAGGAGGCCCGACAGGTGTATGCCCACATCGTGGGTAAGCCTATGGCGAGGGAGATTGAGAGGTGGGTGGAACGCTTTGAGAGCGTGGACCTGCTCTTCTCCGGCAGGGGTGCCGACAATAGGGCTAATCTTGTGGCCGATGTGAGGACCGACCTGGGCCGTGCCGGTGTGCGTGGCGTAGTGGACTTCGCCCACGAGGGCGAGGTTGGCTTCGACGGCGAAGTGTGGACACGTGGACTCAATGTGGGCCGTGTGGCCGAGGTGCCACAGTTGGGTAAGGTAACCCTCACGGCCGAACTTGCTGGCCGAGTGGGTAAGGACTACGTGGATGGCTCGGGAGAGATAGTTGTGGATAGGTTGGCCTATGGGGGCTACACCTTCAACGATATAAGCCTTGAGGGCGGATATGAGAACGATGTGGCGAGGGTTACGCTGCGCAGTCAGGACAAAAACCTACTGTGTGCACTCGAAGCAGAGTGCGACCTGTCGTGGTTGGAACCCCAATTTAATGTAAACTTGAGCCTTGAGGGCGCAGACTTTGCCGCCATAGGGTTGGCTCCGAGCGAGAGCCGCTCGTGGTTGGCGTGCAACTTGGAGGCCACAGCCGAGGGTAGTTCGCTGGACGAGTTGGCCGGCAGGGCTATGATTAACGACCTGGTCTATATCTCCTCGGCCGACACACTCTCCACCGAACTTGTCAATGTGGTGGTGGGTAGCAATGGGGCCGAACACTCGGTGTCGCTCTACTCTCCGCTGGCCGATGTGGAGTACCGCAGTAGGGCCTCCTATGAGGATGTGTTCGCCTACCTAGGGGACACTCTGACCGCACCTCTGCCACTAAATAGAGGCGCGGATGGGAAGGAGAGAATAGAGGATGCGCAATCGGCAGACCGGAATGGGAACACCGCAGGGGCGGCTTCGCAACTCTACCGTGCCGACGACTACTCTACCGTGCAGGTTAGTATCAACTCCGACGAAAACTTTGTGGCGGCCTTTGTACCGGGTGTGAACATTGCGGCCGACAGTTCGCTGCTGCTGGAGTTCTCGCCCGAGATGGGTGAGTTTGCCCTGTCGCTGGATAGCGACTATGTGGAGTGGAATGAGTGGCTCGCATCGAGGGTACACGTTGGTGCCGAGGGTACGGCCGAGCGCATAGGGGTGGGCGTGGATGCCCAAGAGGTGCTGGCGCTGGGTACCACAATCCCGGATGTGGTGTTGGAGGCCTACGCCGAGGGCGGAGGTAGGCTTGGGGCTACACTGCTCTTTAGCGACAACACCTCGGCCGTTAGCGGAAGGGTGGAGGCCAATGGCGAATTGTGGTACAACCAGAGGGGTGGTGTGTTGGCGAGGGCTTCGCTTGCCGACTCATTTGTGATGCTCTACGACAACCGCTGGGACCTCTCGGCTGAGGATATTTTCTACAATTCCGAGAGCCTTGCCATTGACAATTTTGCCCTCGCTTCGGGCGACCAACGCATATTCCTTGACGGCGAGGTTGCAAGGAACGATAAGGAGCCTTTGAGATTGGAACTTGACAATATTGGCCTTGCCGTGCCCTTTGAGTTGCTGCTTGGTATGCAGGATGTGGAGGGTGTGGTCAATGGCCGTGTGGAGATTACTTCGGCTATGGGGGGCCCCTATGGCGAGGGCGTGCTCTCGTGCGACAATATGTCGGTGGGAGGTGTTGAGGTGGCTCCGCTGGAACTCAATGTGGCTCTGCCACAGGATGAGGGCGAGGTGCAGGTGAGCCTGAAGAATAGCGACCTTGGCACCACGCTCGTGGGGGCAACCTACGACCTTGAGAACGAAACCTACGAGGCCGCACTCACCGTGAGAGAACTCGACTTGGCGGTGTTTGGCTCGCTGCTGGATGGAACAGTCGCCAACCTCGGTGGCGATGCTGTGGCCAATTTGCAGGTGTCGGGTAGGGGTGCCAACCCGCAGATTGACGGCTCGCTGGTGCTGGAGAATGTGGACGCTACGGTGGCAATGACGGGTGTGAACTACCACGTTGGGGCCGTGCGCCTGGACTTTGCCGACAATGTGGGCACTCTGAACGCTACCCAAGTGAGGGACGACTTTGGGGGTGTGGCTACGCTTTCGGGCGGAGTGGACCTCTCGGACCTCAATGACGTGAAATTCAACATCCAACTGCTCCCCACGGCGCTCGCTGTGATAGACTTGCAGGCCGACAAATCGCTGCCCTTCTATGGTAAGGTTACCGCCTCGGGTGCTGCTTCGTTGGTGGCCGAGGGCGCTAATATGGCTATTGATGCGGCACTCAATACGGGTGGAGGCTCGGTGTTCAGTCTGCCGCTTAGTGGCTCAAGCGACTTTGCGGGCGTGGACTTTGTGCAGTTTATGGATGCCGACAGCGCAATGGCTCCCGACACTACCGACGTGGTGGTGCGCAAGAAATTGCAGATGGAGAGCCGCAAGCGTAGGAGCGATGCGAAGGGTAACGTGGTGATTGACGCACAGATAGGAGTGGGCCGAGATACGGAGTTGAGGCTCATCATCGACGAGGCAACCAACAATGTGCTGGTGGCCAATGGCGAGGCCGACCTCAATGTTACGATTGACTCGGCCGAGGGCGACCTCCAAATCAGGGGCGACTACCAGATTGCAGAGGGTGTCTACAACTTCAACTTCCAGAACATCATCGCCAAACAGTTTACCATCAACCCCGACAGCTACATCCGCTGGAATGGTAGTCCGCTGGATGCCAACATAGACGTGGATGCGGTCTACAAGGTCAAGACTTCGCTTGCGCCACTGATTGGTACTGACGTGTCGGCCTCAAGGGGCTCCACTCCCGTGGAGTGTATTGTGAACTTGGGTGGTTCGCTGGCCGACATTGACCTGAGTTTCGACATCAACGTGCCCACCGCCAATGCCGAGTACCAGAGCATACTTTCGAGCTACTTCTCCTCGCAGGAGATGATGGCAACCCAGTTTGTCTACCTGCTTGCAATGGGTGGTTTCTACTCCGATGGTAGTGGCTCCTCGCAGGGTACGGCTCAGGGAGGAGGTGCCACGGGTACGGCCATAGGTTTGGGCCTGCTGGTGGACCAAGTGTCAAGGCTTGTGTCCAACGATGCCTACAAGTTCAACGTGAAGTACAAGATGTTTGACGAGACGGCCAGCACCTATGGTGTGGACTTTGAGACGGAGATTATTGACGACCGCCTGCTGTTGGAGTTGGAGGCCAATGTGGACACCGGTGGCTACTACCAAAGCGGCCCCAATGGCGATGGCAACAACCAACTCACCGGTGGCGGTGCGCTCACTCTGCTGCTTGATAAGGCGGGTAACTTCATCCTCAAAGGCTTCTCGCGCACCATTGACCGCTTCGACGAGAACCAGGGCTTGCAGGAGAACGGAGTGGGTGTCTACTACCGCCGTAGTTTTGACCGCCTGAGCGACTTGTGGCGTAAAAAAGAGAACAAAAAGGGCGAGATACGGGAAAAAAGTAATACCTTTGTGGGTCCCCAAAACGGAAACGAGGACAAGACCGGACAATAGAATAAAAGAAATAAAAAATAAACGTACAAAACTATGATTACTCTACTTCAAGCAGTGGCCGAGCAACCGGCCGAAACACTCTCCTTTGGTGAACTTTTTATGAAGGGCGGCTGGCTTATGTGGCCCCTGTTGCTGCTGGGCGGCCTTGCAATCTACATCTTTGTTGAGAGGTTTGTGGCCATTCGCAAGGCTACCAAGATTGACCCTAACTTTATGAACCGCCTGCGCGATTTGATTTGCGATGGTAAGGTTGAGGCCGCTTTGAGGTTGTGCAAAAAGACCGACAGCCCTGTGGCAAGGATGATGGAGAAGGGTATCAGCCGCATCGGCCGTCCTATGGGCGACATCCAGACCTCCATTGAGAACGAGGCTACGCTTGAGGTGTCCAAGTTGGAGAATGGTTTGCCCATCTTGGCGACCATCGCCAGTGGTGCCCCTATGTTGGGTTTCTTGGGTACGGTACTCGGTATGGTGAAGGCCTTTATGAGTATGTCGCAGGCAGGTGGTGTTGTGGATATGAGCATCTTGGCCGGCGGTATGTATGTGGCAATGATTACCACCGTGGCAGGCCTTATCGTTGGTATCCCCGCCCACTTTGGCTACAACTACCTTGTGGCCCGCATCGAGAAACTCATCTTCCAGATGGAGGCCAACTCCATTGCTTTTATGGACATCCTCAACCAACCCGTTGAGAAAAAATAGGCACAGGCGTTATGGCAATCAAACGAGGAACAAAAATCATCAAGGAGGCAGGCTCTTCGGCACAAACCGACCTGATATTCCTGCTGTTGATGTTTATGATGATGGCCACCACCCTCATCAATCCCAATGCGCTCAAACTCACCCTCCCGAAGAGTAGCAACCAACTCAAAGAGAGGCCCTACGTTACGGTGAGCATCACCAAGGAACTCCAATTCTATGTGGATGGCGAGAAGGTGCCCTTCGCACAGGTTGAGGCTGCGCTGGCCGCCAAGATGGCCGAGAAGGAGGAGCCCACGGTGTCGCTGCACTGCGACGAGGGTGTGCCCATTGGCGAGGTGGTGAAGGTGATGAACATTGCAAATAATAATAAGTATAGGCTCATACTCGCCACTCAACCGGAGTAGAGTGTAACCTCCGGAGGGCAGCAGTAATTCTCAATTCTCAATGAACTACTACAATACAGACAACTCGATAGGCAAGACGCTGGGTTACATCTTTGTGGCCCTCTATGCGGTGCTGTTCGTGGGTCTGTATGTGTGGGGTACAATCTCGGTTGAGGGCGAGGAACAACAGCAAGGTATGCTGGTGGACTTCGGTACGGTGGAGGATAGCGGTAGTGGGGTGGAGGATACTCAACTTGCTGACGACTACGTGGTGCCCGAGCCACAAAATGTGCCCAAGACCGAGGCTGTGCAGACGCAGGAGGTGGAGCCCACACCCGAAATGGAGGAGGGTAACCTCATTGCCGATGCCGATGTGAAGGAGGCCGAGCAGACCGATAGCGAGCCCGAACAACCGGAGGAGGAACTCAAACCAAGGGAGGTCAATCGCAGGGCCTTGTTCCCCGGCAATACCCCCGAGTCGCCCTCGGCATCGCAGGGCATCACAGATACCCTCTCCGGCAACCAGGGCTACATCGGTGGCACCGTGGCCGACAACTATGAGGGTACGGGTGGAACAGAAGGCTTTGAGCCCGATTGGAACCTCGAGGGCCGTCGCCCAAGGGGGGCTTTCCCGAGGCCTAAGTATGCTGATAATGAGCAGGGTATTGTTGTGGTTGAGATTTGGGTTAATAGCGCAGGCGATGTCACGGGTGCCACATTCAAGGCCAAGGGCTCCACAGTGTCGCCCAAGTCACCACTGATTGCCGAGGCTATCAAGGCCGCCAAGGGGGTGAAGTTCGACCAGAGCGAACAGGACCTCCAGGTGGGCACCATAACATACACGTTCCGATTGAGGACGGGCAAAAAATAAGAGGGCACTATGAAAAGGACCATCTTGTTGATACTCACGCTGCTTGCACTCTCCGTTGGGGCCACCTTCGGGCAAACTGATGCGCCTACCAAAGAGGGCCCGCAGATGACCTTCATTGGGCCTATGAGCCACGACTTTGGCGAATTTCGGAAAGGGGGCGAGAGCCGTAGCCATATCTTTGAATTTGTAAATGACGGCACCGCACCGCTGGTGGTTGTGAAGGCGAGTTCCTCGTGCAGGTGCATATCGGTGAAATACCCCCGCAGGCCCGTGAAGTCGGGCGAGAAGGGGAGCGTGGTGATAACCTACGACCCCAAGGACGAGGGCGTTTTCAACAAGGGTGTCCACATCCAATCCAACATCGCAGGTGGCACACTCACACTCTTTGTCAAAGGAGTGGTCAAATGACCTATGAAAGGCGCGAAAAATAGTTGGTGGAATTGAAAAAGAGGGCTGAATTGAACATTTCAGCCTTTTTTGTGTGCGAAAATGAGAGATAAAGAGTACAACTTCACGGAAAAAAGATTATATTTGTGAATTGAATAACAATAGGAAAAATAAGTTGAACCAAATAAAACCTAAAACTAAAGTAAAAATTATGGCAAGAGAACTGAAAATTAGGGATTTGACCCTTCGTGATGGCCAGCAATCGGCCTTTGCAACTCGTCTGAACCAGAGCCAAGTGGAGCGCGTGCTGCCCTTCTACAAGGATGCAGGCTTCTATGCAATGGAGGTATGGGGTGGTGCAGTGCCCGACAGCGTTATGCGTTTCTTGGGCGAGAACCCCTGGTATCGCTTGGAGAGCATCAAGAAGGCAGTGGGCGATGTGTCCTATCTGACCGCACTCTCGCGTGGTAGGAACCTCTTTGGCTATGCACCCTATGGTGATGATGTTATCGAGGGCTTCTCGCGCAACGCCATTGAGAGTGGTCTGGGCATTATGCGCATCTTCGACGCTCTGAACGACGTGGACAATGTGAAATCGACCATCAAATATATCAAGAAGTATGGCGGCTTGGCCGACTGCGCTGTGTGCTACACCGTGGACCCCAAGTATCCCAAACTCTCGTTGATGGATAAACTCAAAGGCAAGAAGAACCCCAAACCTGTCTTCACTGACGACTACTTTGTGGGTAAGGCCAAGCAGCTCGCTGCGCTGGGTGCCGATATGATTACCATCAAGGATATGAGCGGTCTGATTCCTCCCAAGAGGGTCTACAACCTCATCAAGCAACTCAAAGCGGCTGTGAACATTCCCGTTGATTTCCACACCCACTGTACCCCCGGCTACGGCCTCGCATCGGTGGTGGCTGCCATCGCCGCAGGCGTGGACATTGTGGACACCAACATCTGGAACTTTGCAGGTGGCCCCGCTGCTCCCGCATTGGAGTTGGTCTACATCTTCAGCAAGAAGATGGATGTGGAGATTAAGGTTAATATGGAGGCTGTGGCCAAGATTAACGCAGAGTTGCTCGGCATCCGCAAGGAGCTTGACTCCTACGATGCAGTGAAGAAATTCCCCAACCCCTTCAATCCCCTTGTGGACACTCTGCCCGCCGAGATTGAGGCACAGTTCGATAGGGCTGTGAAGGCTGCCTACGCAGTGGATGAGGAGACTCTCATTGACGCTTGCCACAAGATTGAGGACTACTTCGGCTTCCCCAAACCCAACGAACTCGTGCAGAAGGCCGAGATTCCCGGTGGTATGTACACCAATATGGTTGCCCAGTTGAAGGCCCTCAAGAGCGAGCACCTGCTGGAGCCCGCAATGAAACTCATTCCCTCGGTGAGGTTGGATGCAGGTCTGCCCCCGCTGGTAACCCCCACCAGCCAGATTGTTGGCTCGCAGGCTGTTAGCTGCGCCATTTCGTTGGCTGCAGGCAAGCCCAAATATACCACTACCTCCAACCAGTTTGTGAACTTGGTGAAGGGTGAGTATGGCCACACTCCCGTGGAGATTGACCCCGAGTTCCGCTTGCAGATTGCAGGCACAAGGGAGCCCATCCCCTATGATACCTCCAAGAACCAGCGCCAGCCCAACCCCGTGTTGGAGGATGCAGGTGGCGTGCTCCTCGCCGAGAATGAGAAAGAGGAGCTGTTGCTTGAGCTCTTCCCCGCAGTGGCCAAGGACTACCTCACCAAGGTTAAGAAGGAGCGCTGGGCTGCTACCAAGCCCGCCGAGGAGAAACCCGCCGAGGAGAAGAAGGCCGAGGAGGTTAAGCCTGTGGAGAAAGTTGCAGGCAAGAGCGTGGTTGCACCCCTGCCCGGTAAGGTTGTGGAGGTGTGCGTGAAGGTTGGCGACAGCGTGAAGGCAGGTCAGAAGATTGCTGTGCTGGAGGCAATGAAGATGGAGAACGACATCGTGTCGGACTACGCAGGCGTGGTTAGGCAGATTGTTGTCAGCGAGGGCGACACCTTGCAGGAGGGCCAGGCCATCCTCGTTGTGGAGGAGGTTAAGGCCGAGGTTAAGGCTGTGGCACCCAAAGCTGCTGCTGCTCCCGCCGGCAAGAAGGTGGAGGCACCCCTGCCCGGCAAGGTGCTGGAGGTGTGCGTGAAGGTTGGCGACAGCGTGAAGTCGGGCCAAAAGGTTGCCGTGCTGGAGGCGATGAAGATGGAGAACGACATCGTGTCGGAGCACACCGGCGTTGTGAAGGAGATTGTTGTCAGCGAGGGCGACACCTTGCAGGAGGGCCAGCTGATGATGATTGTTGAATAAGAACTCCCTCTTTTTGAGGATATAACCTTAGGGGCATACGGCATACTCTCTCAAGGGTGTGCCGTATGCTTGAAAGTATAAGTATAAGCAAAGATTGCACTATGGCAAAGGAAATGGTATTGGTAAGCGGCGGAGCCGGCTACATTGGCTCCCACACCACCGTGGCACTCATCGAGGCGGGCTACGATGTGGTTGTGATTGACAACCTCTCCAACTCCGACCTCGGAGCAGTTGAGGGCGTGAGGAAAATTACGGGCGTGGATGTGCCCTTCGAGCAGGTGGATTGCTGCGACAAGGAGGCATTGAGGGCTATTTTCAAGAAATATCCCTTCAATTCGGTCATCC
Source organism: Tidjanibacter sp. (assembly GCA_017503465.1). GTDB lineage: Bacteria > Bacteroidota > Bacteroidia > Bacteroidales > Rikenellaceae > Tidjanibacter. Next base: position 24,209 of record JAFVSY010000071.1, read on the forward strand.
ACTTTGCGGCCTATAAGGCTGTGGGTGAGAGTGTTGAGCAGCCGCTGAAGTACTATTCCAACAACCTCGGCTCGTTCCTTAATCTGCTGGAACTGATGCAGGAGGAGGGTAGGAGCAACGTGCTCTTCTCGTCGTCGGCCACCGTCTATGGCGAGCCCGATGAGTTGCCCGTAACGGAGGCTTCGCCCCGCAAACCCGCCACCTCGCCCTATGGTAACACCAAGCAGATGTGCGAGGACATCTTGAGGGACACCGTGGCCGCAGGTGCAGGTGTGAAGGGTATCGCCCTGCGCTACTTCAACCCTATGGGTGCCCACCCCTCGGCCCTCATTGGCGAGTTGCCCCGAGGTGTGCCCAACAACCTTGTGCCATTCATCACCCAGACCGCAGCGGGCGTGAGGGAGTGCTTGTCCATTTTCGGTAACGACTACAACACCCCCGATGGTACCTGCATCCGCGACTACATTGATGTTGTGGACCTTGCCGCAGCACACGTGGCAGCCATTGGCCGCTTGGTGGAGGGACGTAACAAAAAAGATTACGAGGTGTTCAATGTTGGCACAGGACGTGGAGTATCCGTTATGGAACTCGTGGAGGCCTTCGAGAGGGTGAACGGACTGAAACTCAACTACCGCATCGTGGGCCGCAGGAGTGGCGACGTGGAGTCGGTGTGGGCCGAGACCTCGCTGGCCAACAACGAACTCGGCTGGAAGGCTGTGCGCACTCTGGACGAAACCCTGGCAGCCGCTTGGGCGTGGGAGAAACACGTCAGGGGCATAGAGTAGGGTACTCCAATGAGAGGAGTGGGGGAGATTGGCCCCACTACTCCGGACCGCAAATGTTTGCTACGAAACAACCAACATACACACAACATATTGATTGAAAGATGAAAAGAGTAGTATTGTTTTTGGCAATGGTGCTGCTGGGGACCCGCCTGTTGAGTGCCCAGAGTTGCGATGCACCAAACATTTGTGGCACTTGGCTCGGACAGGAGAAAACCAACAAGGTGGAAATCTACCGCACGGGCAACCTCTGGGAGGGTAAGGCCGTGTGGAACAGCGAGTATGGCGACGTGAGCGGGCAGAACATTATGGTGCTGCGCAACCTCTCCTACGATGCTGATGACCACGAGTGGAGGGGTAAAATCTACGACCCCTTCCACGACAAGGTTTTCAACGTGGTGGTGAGCCTCCAGAAGAATGGCCGCCTGAAGGTGGTCGGCAAGGCGGGCATCATCAGCAAAACGATGATTTGGACCCGCATTCCTGCACCGAAGGAGTCGTAAGATAGATTAAAACACCAAGGGTGTGTCTAACGAGTTTTAGACACACCCTTGGTGTTTTAATTCAAAATTCAAAATTCAAAATTGTCCCCCTCTGAGTTAGAGGGGGTGCTGCGCAGCAGCGGGGGCGTCTGTGAAAGGGCAGGAAGGGCAGGAAGGGCAGAAAGAGCCTCTGGGGTTGCTGGGCCGACA
>JAFVSY010000072.1 GCA_017503465.1 Tidjanibacter sp.
CTTCTTCGTGGCAGTGGTGCTCCTTCAGTCGCTACTGTTCGACAACCTTGTGCTCACACGCTACGTGGTGCCACTCTACTACGTGGTCTTTATGCTCCTGCTGCCCGTGGGCACGGGGCGTATGGCCCTACTCCTTCTGGGCACTGCACTCGGTATGGTGATGGACATAACGATGGGGACCCCGGGGCTTAATGTCATCGCCACCGCCGCCGTGGGTTTTGCACGCCCCGTGGTGATGAACATCTCGATGGGCAAAGATGTGCAGCACGAAAAAATACCCTTCGGTGGAGCCATCGACGACAAGGCCTTTCTGCTCTATGCCACCATACTTGTGGCCCTGCACCAGAGCCTCTTCTTTGGGTTTGAGTCGCTCGGCAGCCACTTCTTCTTCACGGTGGGCAAAATCGTGTGCAGCACGCTGGTAACTGTGGGCCTTGTGTGGGTTACCGCAGGGCTCTTCCGCCGCATAATTCGCTAAAACACACCAACATAGTACAACGCAGCAGGCACACACGACACGATGAGCGGAGCAAACAGACATAGGACTTTGGGATGGTTTGTCATAGGGCTCTTTGTGGTCCTCTGCCTGAAGTTGTTCCACATCCAGATTGTGGACCGCAGCTATCGCGACGCTGCCGAAAACAACGTGCTTCGCTATGAGGTGCAACACCCCCCAAGGGGCGAAATCTACGACCGACACGGTGAATTCCTCGCCCAGAGTGTGCCCTCCTACGACCTTATGGTGGTGCCCAAAAACCTCCCCCGTGAGGGTTTCGACACCCTCGCTCTCGCCCGCATCGCAGGTATGACCCCCGAGGCTCTCACCAAGTCGCTCGCTGCGGCCAAGAATTACTCCCGCAGCCGTCCCTCCGTGGTGGTCAAGCAGATGACCACCGAGGCCAAACTGCTCTTCGACGAGGCTGGCTTTGAGGGTTTCTACACCCTCTTCCGCACCCAACGCTCCTACCCCCGTAAGATTGCAGGCAACCTGCTCGGCTACATCGGACAGGTAAACGACAACATCATTCAGAAAAACCCCTACTATGAGCGTGGCGACTACATCGGCTACTCCGGCATTGAGAGTGCCTACGAGGAGTTGTTGCGTGGCGAGAAGGGCGAAAAGGTGAGCGTGGTGGACGTTAGGGGCGTGGTCAAGGGCCCCTACCAAGATGGACACTACGACAAGGCCCCCGTGGCCGGCACAGCCATAACCACCACCATCGACGGCCCCCTGCAACAATTTGCCGAGGAGCTGATGCGTGACAAGGTGGGTAGTATAATTGCCATTGAACCCTCCACGGGCGAAATCCTCGTGATGGTCAGCAGCCCCACCTACGACCCCGATGAACTGATGGGACGAGATAGGGGCAACAACTATGTGAAAATGCTCAACAACCCCCGCCAGCCTCTCTTCAACCGCGCGGTGATGTCGAGTTACCCTCCGGGCTCCACCTTCAAACTCGTCAATGCCCTCATAGGCTTGCAAGAGGGAGTGCTCAAACCCGGCTACCGCTACGAGTGCCACCAGGGCTACAAGGTGGGTAAGGGGGTGAAGTGCCACGACCACCCCTCGCCACTCAACCTGCGACAAGCGGTGAGCAACTCCTGCAACGGATACTTCTGCTACGTGTTCCGCAACATTATGGACAACCCCAAGTATGGGGGCATAATGAAGGGTGGCTATGAGAATTGGGAGAAGTATGTGCGCAGTTTCGGCTTCGGTGGCAAGCTCGGCTCCGACTTCGCCTCGGAGCGTGGAGGCTTTGTGCCCACCGCAGAGTTCTACGACAAGGGCTACCCGAGGTGGAACTCTCTGACGGTGATTTCTATGGCTATCGGTCAGGGTGAGTTGGGCTGTTCGCCACTCCAAATGGCCAACTTGGCAGCCATCATCGCCAACCGTGGCTACTACTATATCCCCCACGTAGTCAAACACATAGACGGCCGAGATTCGCTCGATAGCCGCTTCTACGAAAAGCACTACGCAATGATTGACCGAGAGCACTACGAGCCAATCATTGACGGTATGTGGGGCACCGTGCACAGGGAAATCGGCACGGCAGGCGTGGCCTACGTCAAGGGGCTCGACATCTGCGGTAAGACCGGCACGGCCCAAAACCCCCACGGCAAGGACCACTCCACATTCCTCGCCTTCGCCCCCAAGGATAACCCCAAAATCGCCATCTCCGTCTATGTGGAAAATGGTGGCTTTGGTTCAAGCGTGGCCGCCCCCATCGCCAGCCTGCTGATGGAGCAGTACATCAACGGTGAGGTTACAAGGCCCGAACTCGTGGAGTACATCAAGAATATGAAAATCGCCTACCCGAACTATGAGAAGCGCAAATGACAAACTCGGATGGAGCAAGATAGATTGGAAAACCATTCTGGTCTTTGTGGTGCTGATGTTGCTCGGCTGGGTGAACATCTATGCCGCCTCGTCGGGCGATGGCGAGAGTTTCACACTCGGCTCACGCTATGGTATGCAACTCATCTGGATGGGTATCTCGCTCGTTGTGGCGGGGGTGATACTGCTGCTTGACGACATCTACTACCACCAATTCGCCTACCCGCTCTACCTGCTGATGTTGCTGGTGCTGGTGGCCACTCTCTTTGTGGGCAAGGAGGTCAATGGCGCCAAGTCGTGGCTCGCACTCGGCCCCGTGGCGGTGCAACCTGCCGAGTTTATGAAACTCGCCACCGCACTCGCCCTCGCACGCTTTATGAGCGAGTACCACTTCTCGCTCTCTCGCCCCAAGGACCTCATAGGAGTGGGGGCTCTGCTGCTCATCCCCATCGTGGTTATTCTTGCACAAAACGATATGGGCTCGGCACTGGTCTACTGCTCGTTCCTCGTGGTGCTCTACCGTGAGGGGCTCAATTCGTGGGTCTACTATGCGCTGTTCCTTGTGGTCGGACTCTTCGTGTGCTCGTTCATAATCTCGGATGTGGCCCTGCTGGTGGCACTCCTACTTGTGTTTGTGGTGGTGCAGGCACTGAGCAACCGCAACCCCAAGGAGAGTGTTGTCTACACCGCCGGAGTGGGTGCCTTGAGCCTTGCTTTGTACGGCTTTGGCGCACTCGCAGGGTGGGAACTCACCTACTATGGAGCACTGCTGACGGCCTCCGTGGTGATGCTCCTTGTGGCCCTCGCCTACGCCTACCGCAACAAACTTGCGAATATCTACCTCTTTGCGGCTATGTTCATCGGCTCGCTGCTCTTCATCGGAGCCATCGACTATGTGTTTAATGAGGTGCTGCAACTCCACCAACAAAAACGTATTCTCGACCTCTTTGGCCTTGAGAGCGACCTGAAGGGGTGGGGCTACAATGTGAACCAATCGAAGATTGCCATCGGCTCTGGCGGCTTCTTCGGTAAGGGCTTCTTGCAGGGCACGCAGACCAAATATGACTTCATTCCCGAACAGAGTACCGACTTCATCTTCTGCACCGTGGGTGAGGAGTGGGGCTTTGTGGGCTCGGTGGCGGTGCTGGCTCTGTTTGCCACACTGATTATCCGCCTGATGAAGATGGGCGAGCGACAAAATGAGCCCTTCCGCAGGGTCTACTGCTATGGCGTTGCGGGCATCTTCCTGTTCCACGTGATTATCAACGTGGGTATGACCATCGGCCTGATGCCTGTGATTGGCATCCCGCTGCCAATGTTCTCCTATGGCGGCTCATCGCTGCTGGCGTTCACGATACTGTTCTTCATCGCCGTGCGCCTCGACTCCCAAAACAGCTCCATCGGCACCACCTATAAGCCGTATTAACCCCCTTAACACCCCAAAGGGCCCGAACGAATAATAGGAGTAATAAGAATAATAGAGTTACCTCCTATCCTCCCTATCCTCTCTATCACTCCCATCTTCCCTATTACCCCTATCTCCTTAAAAAATCACGGGTAATAAAAATGTTACCTGCGCCTTCCTGCCCTTTCTGCCCTAAAATCACTCTCCCCTAAGTTAGGGGAGATGGCACGGAGTGCCAGAGAGGTCTGTTTGTGCCTGCGGTCGGTCCGACAGACCTCTCCCGCCTACGGCACCCTCTCCCAACTTAGGAGAGGGCAACACACGCCCCCGCTGCTCCGCAGCACCCCCTGCTCGGCGAGGCCGCCGAGCGCAATTTCGACCACCCCTCCCGACCTCCCCTTTCGTAGGGGAGGAGTACTTGGTGGGGCTTCCGAAGGTTGGAAAGCGTGCCGACCTTGCCACTACACAAAACAGGCAACGCCTGCAATTTTGAATTTTGGCAAATGCGAGTAAGCGAGCGCAAAGGCTGCTTGCAGACTCTGCCGAGCGGGAGCATTTTAGACAAAACAACGTTTTGTCAATTTTGACTTTCATTTCTTGCCCTTCCTGGCCCTTTCTTGCCCTAAACTCCCTACACTCCCTAATCTCCCTAAATTCCCTCCTTCGAAGTTAGGGAAGATTGTCTATATCGATGGCGGCAATAGCTGCCTCTTCAAGGTGCCAACGGGCACTCCGAGTGCAGGGATTTCTTTGCAACACTCTTCACGATAACGAACAAGCACAAAAAAAGACTTTCCCTTTAGGATGTCCCAAACAAAAAAGTCTCCCTCACAGGAGGGGGATTTAGGGGGTGGGTAACACAAATGATGGCGGCTACTTCTGGTAGCTGCCTCTTCAAGCCTTAAGTCGGACTTGGCTTTTTTGTATAACAAAAAAAGCCAAGTCTTTCGACTTGGCTTGAAGAGGCGGCTACCTACTCTCCCACAACTAAATGCAGTACCATCGGCGTAAGCGAGCTTAACTTCTCTGTTCGGAATGGGAAGAGGTGGAACCTCGCTGCTATA
>JAFVSY010000073.1 GCA_017503465.1 Tidjanibacter sp.
CCTACACCACTCTACCATCAATAGGAAACCCTCGCCTCAACTGCGCACGCAGTCGAGGCGAGGGTTTGTGTGCGCCCACAAGGGGCGTTGTTGTAATGCCGAAGTTGTCGGTATTTGTAAATGCCACCGAAGTGTCGGGCGGAGTGACTCCTACTTGGCGTAGGCCACGGCACGGGTCTCGCGGATAACCGTAATCTTTACCTGGCCGGGGTAGGTCATCTCGTCCTGAATCTTCTTGGCAATATCGCGGCTGAGTTGTTCGCTGTCGGCATCGCTAATCTTGTCGGCACCAACGATAACCCTCAACTCCCTACCGGCCTGAATAGCGTAGGTCTTCATCACACCGGGGTAGGAGAGGGCAATGCTCTCCATCTCTTTGAGTCGCTTGATGTAGCTCTCCACAATCTCGCTCCTCGCGCCGGGGCGGGCACCGGATATGGCATCACACACCTGCACGATGGGAGCAATCAGCGAGTTCATCTCCACCTCCTCGTGGTGGGAGCCCACAGCGTTGCAAACTTCGGGTTTCTCTTTGTACTTCTCGCAGAGTTTCATACCGATGATTGCGTGTGGCAATTCGGGCTCGTCGTCGGGCACCTTGCCAATATCGTGCAACAGACCAGCCCTGCGTGCATTCTTCACGTTGAGGCCGAGTTCGGCTGCCATAATACCGCACAAGTTGGCGGTTTCGCGTGCGTGTTGCAGCAGGTTCTGACCATAAGACGAGCGGTATTTCATCTTACCGATGAGCCTTACGAGTTCGGGGCTCATATTGTGGATGCCGAGGTCGATGATGGTGCGTTTACCCACCTCTGCAATCTCCTCCTCAATCTGTTTCTTAACCTTGGTTACCACCTCCTCGATACGTGCGGGGTGGATGCGGCCGTCGGTTACGAGCTGGTGGAGTGCCAAACGTGCAATCTCCCTGCGCACGGGGTCAAAGCCGGAGAGGATGATTGCATCGGGGGTGTCGTCCACGATAATCTCCACACCTGTGGCGGCCTCCAGAGCACGAATGTTGCGGCCCTCACGACCGATGATGCGGCCCTTAACTTCGTCGCTGTCGATGTTGAACACCGTTACGGAGTTCTCAATGGCGGTCTCGGTTGCCACCCTCTGGATGGTCTGCACCACAATGCGCTTGGCCTCCTTGCTGGCGGTGAGTTTGGCCTCCTCGATGGTCTCGCTGATGTAGGTCTGTGCATCCCTCTCGGCCTCGGCCTTCATATTCTCAATGAGGATATTCTTGGCCTCCTCCGAACTGATACCGCCAATCTGCTCAAGTTTGATGTTCTGCTCCTTGATGATGCGGTCGGCCTCCTCTTTGCGCTTCTCCAGGTGGGCGAGTTGTGCCGCTACCTGCTCTTTCTGCTTGTCGAGTTCGTTGTTCTTCTTGTCCAACTCGGAGCGCTGCTGGTTGAGGTTGTTCTCGGTCTGTTTGATACCCTGCTCCCTCTGGTTGAGCTTCTGGTTGCGCTCATTGACGGTGCGGTCGTGCTCACGTTTGAGCTCAAGGAAACGCTCTTTGGCCTGCAACTCTTTCTCTTTGCGAATCATCTCGCCCTCGCTCTTGGCGGCTGCAATGAGAGCCTCCCTTCGCTTGCGGACGGTTGTCTTGGTTACGGCGTTGCTGACAACGATGTAGGTGCCAACACCCACCGTTGCCGAAATCACCGCTGTTAATACTATTGTTATCATAATTATTCAGTTGTGTTTTGTTGTTAAAAAAGTGTTATTTCTGTCTTCTGTTTTTGTTTTTATGAGTGTGTTGTCGTAAAATAAATTCCTCTTTTGCTGTGCCGAAACAAAAAACCCACATAGGATTCCATTGAATTGTTTGACGAAACTACCATATCGTCACGAGTGAGGGCGCCGTATTTGCATCGCAAACGTCCAACGGCATCGGGTGGCGGAGCCACCGGACACTCCCCCTTGCGGGGTCACCCAGGCCTGTTTTTGACGCTACGAGTCGCTGCTCAATAATTAAAGTGTTGAGTTTCGCAAATCTGAATGGAATCTATGCGGGCAGATTCTGTTTCGATTGTATTTCCAATGAACTTTGTTTTTTCTTCCTTGTTCGCGTCCTTGCCACCTGCACTTGCCACCTGCGCTTGCCACCTGCGCTTGCCACCACAAGGGCGACACTTTGTGTATCTCTTCTGCGCTGTTGTCTACCACAGCCCCCTCTACTCCAACCTGGAGAGGTAGTCGTCGAGTGTGCGCTCGATGGCGGTTAGTTCGGCCAAGTCGTCATCAATATTGCGTGAGGTCGCGTGCTCCACGTTTTGGAGAGCCACCTGCAAGGCAGCCATTGCCAAACAACCCTCCTTGTCCATACGGTATCTGGACTCGATGGTTGCCACCCAACGGTTTATCTCCTTCTCGGCCTTGCGATAGAGCTCCTCCTTTGCACGCTCAATCCTCAGGGGGTATTTCTTGCCTGCAATATCGAGGTTTATGTTCAAAAACTCCGCCATAGTGTGTTGCGCAATCTTCCTCTTTACAAATACAAATTGTGCCGAATTACCTAAAAAAACCTACCTACTTGTTCACGAGGGCAATGCACCTGTCAATCTCCCGCATAAGCCTGTTGATTTGTGCCTTTGCTCTCTTCTTGGCGGCCTCGTCCTGTGTGCCACCAAAACCTTCGCCCAACTCAAGGAGCGAAATTCTCTGTTGCAGTTCACCCACCTGCTGTTGCAGTGCACGGTTGTCGGAACGCAATTTGTCCCTCTCACCCACCAAGTCGGCGCACTCTTTGCGCAGACGAGTGTTGTCCTGAATCACTCGTCCCACCTTCTCTGCTAACGAATTAACGACTTGTTGTTTTGCCATACTGCTTCGGTCAGGCTTGCACCTGCAAAGTTATACACATACAAAGTTAGGAGTTTTTTCCCACTCCTGCAAATTTTTCTCTCACTAATGTCTTGAATGTAGACACTAATGTCGCGCTACCTGCCCTGCACATACTCGGCATAGTAGTCTTTTTGGAAGGCGCCGAGTTGCTGGTAGTACTTTTCGATGTTGGAGGAGGCGAGCCAAGTTATGTAACCACCCGTGAGCCCGGCGGCATAGAGGCCTCTGATCTCCTTCTCCACGTTTTCCGCATCGTAGGCAATGCCGTTGCGGTCCACGTGGCGCATCACATTGTAGGCCTGCACCCAGGTGCGCACCACGGCGGGGGTGGGGGTTACGGCCTGTCGGCCCTGCACCCTCTGGCCCCACTGATAGAGAATGTCATAGGGGTTGTTCCACGGCTTTTGTATGCCGTAGTAGCCATTGGAGAAGTGGTCGGGGTAGGGCATACCGCTGATGACGTCGGCCACGTTGCTGATGGCGGGCCAATACTGACCATAGGCGGTGGTGTAGCCCGGGTTGGCACTCTCGCCAAAGACATCCACCGATACGTAGGCTCCCACCTTGTGAATCTCATCGCAGGCATACTGCACAAAACGCTGAATGGCCTGCACTTTGCTCTCGCCATAGCGGTTGTGGTAGTCCACGATCTCCTCCACCTTGGTCATACGGTCGGGGAAACGCACATAGTCGAAGTTAATCTCGTTGAAGCCGAACTTCTCCACAGCCTCTTTCGCCAGGGCCACGTTGAACTCCCACACCCTGCGGTCGAACCCACTGGGCCAGTAGGCTTTGTTGTGCTTGAAGGGCTCGCCTGTGGCCCTCTCGGTGATGGCACACTGTGGGTTGTCCTTCACGAAATAGCTGTCCTTGAAGCAGGTGATACGCCCCACAACATAAAATCCCTCCTCGTGCAGACGGCTTACAACGCGGCGATAGAGAGCCTCCTTGTCGCCCGCACGGCGGTAGTTGGTGGGCGAGTAGAGCTTCATTGCATCGGCCTTGTAGCCGGGGCTTTCGTTGTCCTTGATGTCGATTACGAAGGTGTTGATTTTGCTCTGCTTGGCCAGGGTGATGTAGGCCTCAATGTTCTGGAGCACGTTGGTGCCCGCATTGAGGTAGAGCGAGTAGCAGGCGTGGGGCATAGGGTTGTTCTCAAAGCGTGGCTTCTCCACGGGGTAGAAATCGCACCCGATGGCGGCACCTCCTCCGAAGGAGTTTTTCACTGCCTTGTGTACCTTGTCATACTCCTCGGCCTTGTACCTCAGGGCAGCCTCCTCGGGGGTAAAGACGGTGTACTTACCATAGATGTAGCCCTCGGTGCCTTCCTCGCCCAGATGACGCACCTTGTAGGTGCCCACAGAGCCATCGGTGCGCAACGAGTCGTAGCCCACGACCTCCAACTCGGCTCCCTTGTCGGCAAAGCCGGCGATGGTGGAGGTGGCGGTGTCGGCAAGCAGGGTGGCGGGTGTGCGCACCCAAATGCTCTTCTCCCTCACCACATCCCTGTGCTCTGTGGCCAAGGCAGCCTGCTCGGCATAGAACTCACTGCCATCCAAGAGCACCTTCACGTAGGGCACCTTTTCCACCTTCTCCACGCAGTTGGGGTAGGCAGTAACCTCGGTACCACGCAGGAAGTGGCCTGCGCAGGAGAGGTTGCCCTCCTCGTCGAGGGAGTAGAGGTCGGTGGTTGTGGTGGCCGAGGCGAGGTAGCGGGGCTCGGTGAGTTCTTTGTCGGCACAAGCGGTGGCCAAGGTGAGTGTCATTGCGAGCGCAAGGGCTCGTGTGAGGTGTCTGAATATGGTGTTCTTCATTCTTCTTGTTCGTTGCGGTTTTGTGGTTATTGACGAAAAAGTTGCACAAAGATACATTTTTTGTCTTACATTTGCTCTGTACAAAACAACAGAAGAATGAAAAAACACATTTTTATTTTTTGGCTTCTCGTTTTAATGGGGACCACTTCGCTCTCTGCACAAACCAAAGTTGTTGCCCACCGAGGCTATTGGGACACCGAGGGTAGCGCACAAAACTCCCTCACAGCCCTGCGTAAGGCCGCAGAGGTGGGGTGCTGGGGTAGCGAGTTTGACGTGTGGATGACAGCCGACGGAGAGATGGTGGTGTTCCACGACACTACCCTCGGCGAGGGCTACGACCGCCCCATCGTGGAGATGACCGCTGCGGAGGTGTGTGCCCACACCCTGTCCAACGGGGAGAGAGTACCCACCCTTGCGGAGTATCTCGGCGAGGGGCTCAAATATCCCGACCTGCACCTTGTGCTCGAACTTAAACCACACCCCACGCAGGCCCAAGAGGCCGAGGCGGTGGCCAAATGTGTGCAGATGGTTGAGCAGATGGGCCTTGCCGAGCGTACCGACTACATCAGTTTTTCGCTCGCTGCGTGCAGGGAATTTCATCGCTTGGCACCCTATGCCAAGGTTTTCTACCTTAATAATAACCTCTCTCCCAAGGAGTTGAAGGCGGAGGGCTTTGCGGGCCCCGACTACCACTTTGCCATCTACGAACTCCACCCCCGATGGCTGTCGCAGAGCCGCCGCCTGGGGCTTGAAACCAACGTGTGGACGGTCAATGCCGAGTCCGTTATGCGCAAGTTCATCCGTAAGGGCGTGGACTATCTTACCACCAATCGCCCCGAAGAGGCCCTGCGGCTGACGCAGAAATAGAATTGAAAATTGACAAAATGACTTTTGTCTAAAATGCTCCCGCTCGGCAAAGGCTGCTCGCAGACTTTGCTCTCGCTTACTCGCATTTGCGAAAATTGAAAATTAGGGGCAGGAAGAACAGAAAGGGAATTTAAGGAGGTTAGGGAAGTTAGGGAAGTTAGGGACACTCCCTACACTCCCTACACTCCCAAAAAACGCAAAGTGCGGTGCAAAATTCACCCGCAATCTGCGTTTTTTATTTGTCGCGGCGGTAGAGGAATCGCTTAATCTTCATCGTGGGGGTTTTCTCAAAACCATCCTTCTGCTCCTCCACCTGCGACACGCGGGCAAACTTGCCCACGCGGGAGTTTACGTAGTCGCGAATCTCACGCATAATCTCGTCGTACTTCGCCGACACGTTGTCCTTAAACTCCGAGAGTCGTTCCTCAAGTTTTTCCTTGTCGAGTTCCACCAGAGCCACAAGGGTGCCCTTGTCGGCCACCACGATGGACTCCGTGACAAGGGTGTGGGTGTTGATAACGCTCTCAATCTCTTCGGGATAGATGTTCTCGCCCGAAGCTCCCACAATCATATTGTTGGCCCTACCTTTGATTACGAGGTAGCCCTTCTTGTCGAACACGCAGAGGTCTTTGGTGCGGAACCAGCCATCCTCGGTGAAAGCCTCGGCCGTAGCCTCGGGGTTTTTGTAGTAGCCCTCCATAATGCAGGGGGTCTTAACCACGAGTTCGCCCTCGCCCGTTTCGGGGTTTTGGTTGATGAGCTTACCCTCCACGTGGAGTGCAGGATAGCCCACAGCCTGGTAGCGAGTCTTGGAGGGTACAGCACCATAGAGAAGGGGTGCCGTTTCGGTCAGACCATAGCCAATGGCGTAGGGGAAGTGGGCCTCACGCATAAATCGTTCGGTCTCGCTGTCGGCCTTGGCACCACCGATGCCGAAGAAGCGCACCCTGCCACCGAAGAGTTTTTTCATAGCCACACCCGCAATGCGGTGGAGCAACTTGCGGAAGATACCCACCGAGTAGATGGCTGCCATAAATTTGGTCTTGGTAAATCGGCCCTTAACCTGACTGCGGTAGACCTTCTCCATAATCAGGGGCACCGAGAGTATGATGGTGGGGCGCACCTTCTTGAAGGCGGGCATC
>JAFVSY010000074.1 GCA_017503465.1 Tidjanibacter sp.
AAGTTAGAGGGGGTGCCACGGAGTGGCGGGGGCGTCTGTTTGAGAAGAGCAGAAATAGCAGAAAGGGCGGAAAGAAAAAACTCACTAAACTCCTTAAGGCCTTATAAGGCCTTTAAGGTCCTTAAGGCCCCAGCCGCCCCGGTCGCCCTACCCAAAAAAACACCAAACTCAAATAAAGATATGAAAAGAGTGCTGCTTGTAATTTGTCTGGCTTTGCTGGGCGTGTGTGGCTCGGCCGATGCGCAGAACTACCGCAACTACGACGACGTAATCTACGGCACCGATGGCTCCATTGTGCGTGGCACAATCATCGAGCAGGTGCCCGGAGTATCCTACAAGATTGCCACACGTGATGGCAACGTCTTTGTCTACGATGCACTCAAGGTGGAACGTATCACCAAAGAGCCCCCCATCAACAACTACTACACACAGCCCTCCAACACCGCCGGCAAACGCTACGATGACTATGGCAATGTTCTCTACCGCAAGTCGCCTTTTTGGTCGGCTCTCGGCTCGTTTTTCATCCCCGGCTTGGGCCAGGTTATCAATGGCCAGGTGAACAAGGGAGTGTGGCTCTTTGTGGGCAACGTGGCGAGCATATCGACCTTCTACGTTGGTGCGACCATTGCGAGTGGTACCGAGAGCGATGCGGCAGGAGTGATTGCCCTTGCGGGCTTGGCGGGCTATGTGGGCACCTATGTCTACTCCCTCCTGCAAGCCCCCATCTATGCGGCTCGTTGGAATGAGGCCAATGGGTTTGCGCTCGGTGGCGACAAGTGGCTCAAGATGGAGCCCACCGTGGGTGTGAGCAACACCATCGCCACGGGCACCAATGCCACCTGCGGAATGAGGGCTACGCTCACTTTTTAGGTTCTGCGGGATAGCAGTAAACTCACACAAGATAGCTAACTACTAACGGCTTAACAGCAATGAAACGCATTGCAATACTATTGGCTCTGGTGCTGTGGAGCACAGGAGCACTCCGAGCACAAGGAGCAGTGGACGATGTGCCCCATACGTTGGATGCGGGTGAACTCCACCCCTCGCTGGGTGCGGACCTGGAGCACAAGCAGTGGACAATGAACGTGGGTGTGGGCTTGGCGGCCATTCAGACCATTGTGGCTGACCTCTACCGCCCAAGTGTGGTGCCGGGTGGTACCACCGATTGGGATAGGACTATTGTGCCTCTCAATGTCAATGTGAACGCTTCGTGCAGGGTGAAGAGGTGGCTCTCGTTCTACTTCCACCTCGGCTTGGGCTATGGTTCCATCACCTGCCGCAACCATAGCGAGGAGCTGCTCGGTGTGATGCACCTCGTGCCTGCGGCCTTCTCCGTCGGCATACAGCCCCACTACTACACGGGGCGCAAAGTGGCTCTCTATGGACTCTATGGTTGTAGCCTTCAGACCCTCCTCCGCCCGATGAGTTACGAGCCCCTGGGAATGGGCTCTATGAACACTATGCTGATGTTCGATATCTACCCCTTGTGTGCCCACTTTGGTGGCTCCAGGGGAGTGTCGTTTGAGATGGGATTTGGTAGCAGGGGAATTTTCAACGTGGGCTACTTCTGGCAGTTCTAACGCCCCCTATTGCTCCTATTCTTCCTATAAACAGTAAAACCGCATACCGCATACAAAAAAACTCACGAGTGCGCTACTCGTGAGTTTTTTTTGCTACCGCCCCGCAGGCCGAACACTCGCCATTACAGTCGGCATTGGTGTCGCACCCGTCGAGCCCCATAGCCTTGAGTTGCTCCTCCCTCTCCTGCTGCATTGCACACTTGATTCCGCGTGCCTGCATATGGGGGTTGGTGGAGATTTCCGACTGGATGTCGTGCCCCTTGAAGATGCGGGTGAGCGACAACCCCACCACAAAGAAGGCAACAATCACTATGCTGACCAGAACTACTAACAGAAACGATGACATTTTTGTTTGCTTTTTTTACATTATTTGCGGCAAAAGTAGTAAATTTGTGCGATATATGTTCCCTTTGGGAACAAAAACCCCGCCACAAGGGTGTTTTTTCAGTCAACGGATAGCCAACGAAGGCTTCATTAGAGAGAGTTAGAGCATATGCGCATAGTCATTGCAGGAGCAGGAGAGGTGGGTAGCCACCTGGCGAGAATGTTGGGCGAGGGCAACCACGACATCACCGTCATCGACACCGATGCCAAACTGTTGGAGGACGTGGCAAACGCCACCGACGTGGTTACGGTGGAGGGCGATTGCACCACCTTCGCCACACTCAAAAAGGCCTCCGTGAGGAAGGCCGACCTCTTCATTGCCGTAAACCACGAGGAGAGCCCAAACATCATCTCCGCAATGCTTGCCAAGCAACTCGGTGCCCGCAAGACCATTGCACGCATCGACAACAACGAGTACCTCGAGGCAAACAACAAGGAGGTCTTCATCGACATCGGTATCGACTACCTCTTCTACCCCGAGAAGATTACCGCCCAGGAGGTGGTTAATCTGCTGGGCCACTCGTCGGCCACCGAGTATGTGGACTTCTCGGGTGGCAAGTTGGCACTCTCGGTCTTCAAGATTGAGCCCAACTCCCCCTTTGCGGGCAAGATGTTGGCCGACCTCACGGAGGAGAGTGTGGGCATTGCCTTCCGCACCGTGGCCATCGCCAGGGACGAGCACACCATCATACCCCACGGTACGGATGTGTTCAAGGAGGGCGACACCATCTATGTGGTGGCCAACAGGGCCAACATTGAGAAACTTATCGCTATGGGTGGCGATGAGGACATTGAGGTGGAGAACGTGATGATTTTGGGTGGCAGCCGTGTGGGCGTGCGCATTGCGCTCGACTTGCAGGACAAACTCAACGTGAAACTCATCGAGTACAATGGCGAGAAGGCCTACCGCTTGGCCGAGCTGTTGGACAAAACACTCATCATCCACGAAGACGGCCGCGATATTGAGGCTATGTTGGAGGAGGGTATCAGCAATATGGATGCCTTCATTGCCGTTACGGGCCGCAGCGAGACCAATATCCTCACCGCAATGATTGCCAAGAAGATGGGTGTGAAGAAGGTGATTGCCGAGGTGGAGAACCTCAACTACATCAACCTCGCCGAGAGCATCGGTATCGACACCATCATCAACAAAAAGCAGGTTACGGCGAGCAACATATTCCGCTTCACGATGAACACCGACGTGCAGGCCATCAAGTGCCTCACGGGCTCGGAGGCCGAGGTGCTGGAGTTCATCGTCAAGCCCAACTCGCCTGCCACCAAGCAGACCGTGGCCGAACTTGGCTTCCCGAGCGATGCCACCATCGGCGGTGTGGTGAGGGGCGAAAACGTATTCCTCGTGAATGGACAAACACAAATCAACGCCTACGACCGAGTGGTGGTCTTTTCGCTCCCCTCGGCCATCGGCAAGGTGGGCAAGTTCTTTAATTAGAATGCAAAATTCAAAATTCAAAATTCAAAATTGTCCCCCTCTAAGTTAGAGGGGGTGCCCGAAGGGCGGGGGCGTCTGTTGTTGAATTGAAAATTGAAAAAGTTGCGAGTAAGCGAGAGCAGAGGGTGCTTGCACACTCTGCCGAGCGAGAGCAACTAAAAGCCACCGAAGGTGGGTTAATTGAAAATTTTGGTGCCTGCGGCGCATTTTATTACGGGTATTAAAAAAGATACCCAAGAGCAGAAAACTTCCTAAATTCTCAAAACTCCCTTAAAGCCCCAGCCGCCCCAGCCGCAAAAAATAAGAAAATACACAAAAAACCATAAAACTATGTCTTTGATACCCAAACTGATGCAAATCTACTTTGCTCCGCGCATAAGGCAGATTGAGCACTTCAAGAAACACCCCGCAGAGGTGCAGCACAAACAGTATGAACAACTCATCAAGGCGTGCAGCCAGACCGCACTCGGCAAAGAACTCGGGGTGGTGAAGGGGCTCCCCTACTCGGAGTTCCGCAAGAGAGTGCCCGTGATGGAGTATCCCGACTTTGAGAAGTACATCAACAGGGTGAGGGCCGGCGAGAAGAAGGTCATTTGGCCGGGCAAAATCGCCTACCTCGCACAGAGTTCGGGCACCACTGCCGGACACAGCAAGTACATCCCCGTGACCAAAGAGGGTATCAAAGGTAGCCATATGAGGGGCCCCAAGGATGTGGCCGCCATCTACACCCACCTCTATCCCGATAGCCAAGCCTTTGCGGGCAAGACTCTCACCCTCGGTGGTAGCAACCGCAGGGGTGTGGAGGGAGGTATTCCGTTGAGCGATGTGAGCGGTGCGATGATGGACAACACGCCGCGCATTGCGATGAACTTCCGTGTGCCCCGCAAGGAGATTGCACTGCTGCCCGACTTTGACGAGAAGGTGGCACGCATTTGCGAGGAGGCTATGAAGCACGACGTGAGGACTTTTTCGGGCGTGCCCTCGTGGAACCTCATTATGCTGGAGCGTATCCTCAAATACACCGGCAAGCAGAATATGTTTGAGGTGTGGCCCAATATGGAACTCTTCATCCACGGAGGTACAAGTTTCAAGGCCTACCGTGCGCAGTTCGACAAGATGTTCCCCTCGGAGAAGATGCGCTATATGGAGACCTACAACGCCAGCGAGGGCTTCTTTGGTGTGGCCGAGGAGTGCTACACCGACGAGATGTTGCTGATGCTGGACTACAAGTGCTTCTATGAGTTCTGGCCCACCGACCACCTCGACGATGCCAACTACATTGTGCCCATTGAGGGGGTTGAGGTCGGCAAGAACTATGCTGTGATTATCACCACAAGCAACGGTTTGTGGCGCTATATGATTGGCGACACCATCCGCTTCACACAGGCCACCCCTTACAAATTCCGCTTCACGGGCCGCACCAAACTCCACGTGAACGCCTTTGGCGAGGAGGTCATCATTGATGATGCAGAGAAGGCCATTGAGGGTGCTTGCAAGGCTACGGGTGCCGAGATTGAGGAGTTCACAATGGCTCCGGTGTTTATGGGTGCCTTTGAGGGGTCGCAGCAGGGTGCCCACGAGTGGGTGGTTAGTTTCCGTAAGGCTCCCGAGGACTTGGAGGCCTTTGCCGATGCGTTGGACAAGACCCTGATTGCGGAGAACTCCGACTATGCGGGCAAGCGTAGGAACAACTTTGCCCTGCGTAGGCCCATCGTTACGGTGGTGCCTGCGGGTACTTTTGAGGCACTGCTGCGCAAGGAGGGCCGTGTGGGCGGTCAGATTAAGATTCCGCGCCTGAGCAACGAGCGAGCCTATGTGGAGCGACTCAAAGCCTTCGCCACCGAACAAAAAACTGAAAACTGATAACTCAAAACAGATAACTGAAAACTATGTATATTGCCATCGCAGGAAACATTGGTAGCGGTAAGACTTCGCTCACCGAAAGACTCTCGGCCCACTATGGCGCAAAGGCCTACTATGAGGATATCGACAACCCCTATATCTCCGACTTCTATGAGGATATGAACCGCTGGTCGTTCAACTTCCAGATGTACTTCCTTGGTAGCCGTATCAACCAGACCTTGCAGATGCTCGGCGAGAGCACCGGCCACGTCATCCAGGACCGCACCATCCACGAGGATGCACACATCTTTGCGGGCAACCTCCACCAGATGGGGCTGATGAGTTCGAGGGACTATGGCACCTATATGAAGATTTTCAACCTCGCCACCGACCTTGTGCCGGCTCCCGATGTGCTCATCTACCTCAAAGCGAGTGTGCCCACTCTGGTGCGCCAAATTCTCAAGCGAGGCAGGGAGTATGAGAAGAATATCGACTTGGAGTACCTTGAGAGGCTCAACAATCGCTACAACGAGTGGATTGGTGGCTACAAGGGCAAACTGCTCACGGTGAACATTGACGAGGTGGACTTTGTGAACAACCCCGAGAGCCTGAAAGAGATTATCCGTCAGGTGGAGGAACTCTATGCCAAAGAGCAGCAACTCACCATTGAGTACGTGTAGAGAAGCGGTCAGCGGTCAGCAGTCAGCGGTCAGCATTCAGCATTCAGCATTCAGCGGTCAGCCGAAAGCTAAAAGCTGAAAACTAAAAAATGATGGATAGCGTTTTGCATAAAGAGTTTGTGGCACAGATGAGTGCCGAGTTGGGCGACCACGAGGCCGCCCTGCTTGTGGATGCGCTGATGTGTGCCCCACAGCCCACCTCGGTGCGCTACAACCCACACAAGGTATCCCCACTGCCCGAGGGCGAGGTGGTGCCGTGGTGTGCCTCCGAGGGACGCTATCTGCCCACAAGGCCGAGTTTCACCCTCGATCCCCACTTTCAGGCAGGACGCTACTATGTGCAAGAGGCCGCCTCAATGTTTGTGGGACACCTCCTCGTGGAGGCTCTTGGGGGCGAGGTGCCACGTGGGGTGAGGGTACTCGATATGTGTGCTGCCCCGGGTGGTAAGACTACTCTATATAGTGCCCTCGTGGGCGATAGGGGCGTGGTTGTGGCCAACGAGGTCATCCGTACACGCGCACTCACGCTGGCCGACAATGTGATGCGTTGGGGTGTGGGCAACACTGTGGTTACAAGCAACGACCCCTCACACTTCGGCTCGCTGGAGGGGTGGTTCGACGTGGTGGCGGTGGATGCTCCTTGCTCGGGCGAGGGTATGTTCCGCAAGAGCGAGGAGGCACGCCGTGAGTGGAGCCCCGACAATGTGAGGCTCTGTGCCGCAAGGCAGAGGCGCATTGTGGCCGATGCGTGGAAGGCACTGCGCCCGGGTGGCGTGTTGCTCTACTCCACCTGCACCTTCAACCGCACCGAGAACGAGGAGAATATGGCGTGGCTCACGGAGGAGTTTGAGTGTGAACACATTGGGGTGGAGTGCCCCGAGGAGTGGGGCATTGTGCGCACCCGTGCGGGTGTGGCCGAGTGTTTCCACTTCTATCCCCACCGCACTTCGGGCGAGGGCTTGTTTGCTGCGGTGGTGCGCAAGGCAGGCGAGGGTGGTGGCCGCAGCAGGTCGCCCAAGGCACGCAAGAGCCCCTTTGGTCAGGTCGATAGGCAGGCCGCCGCAGTGGTGGGTAGGTACCTCGCTGCGGGAGCCGACCTCCACCTTGCAACCATCGGGGAGAGCCTCTATGCCTACCTTGCGGCCCATTGGGACGATGTGCGCACCGTGTGTGAGCAGATGAGTGTGCTCTACTCGGGTGTGCGTGTGGGCGAGGTGTTCGGCAAGAAGTTCAAGCCCGACCACGCCCTGGCCCTCTCCACCATAGTGAACCCCACGGCAACACCCACCACCGAGGTGAGCCTTGATGATGCACTGCACTACTTCCGCCGAGAGGAGTTGGGGTGCGTGGGAGAGTTGGCCGAGGGAGTGAACTTGCTGCTCTTTGAGGGTGCCCCCATTGGCTACACCAAGCGCATTGGTGGGCGCACCAACAGCCTTATGCCCAAAGAGTTGAGAATATTCCAGCAGCAATGAGAGGAGGGACAATGAATAGGGAAATATTGCGCCTTGCGGTGCCCAACATCATCAGCAACATCACGGTGCCGCTGTTGGGTATGATTGACATTGCCATTGCGGGGCGTATGGGTGGCAACGACAGCACCATTGGCGCATTGGCCGTGGGCACTGCCATTTTCAACTTCATCTATTGGAACTTCGCCTTCCTGCGTATGGGCACCAGCGGCCTCACCGCCCAAGCCTATGGTGCGGGCAACAAGAGGGAGGTGGCCAACATCCTGGGGCGCTCAATGGTGGCAGCTCTGGTGGTGGCACTGCTCCTGCTGGTGTTCAACAGGCCCGTGGGGCGGTTTGCGCTCACTCTGATGCAGGGCTCGCCCGAGGTTATGGCTCTGGCAGGGGAGTACTTCTTTGCACGCATTTGGGCAGCACCTGCTGCCATTGGCATATTCGCCCTGCACGGGTGGTTTATCGGTATGCAGGACTCCACCACGCCGATGGTCGTTACCATCATCAACAACCTCATCAACATCGCCTGCTCGCTTTGGTTTGTCTTTGGGCTCGATATGGGCGTGGCGGGTATTGCGTGGGGCACGGTGGTGGCGCAATATGCGGCCTTGGTTATCTCGCTGGCCATTATGTGGGCCAAGTACAAGGCCTACCTGCAGGAGATTGACCTGCGGGAGTGCCTGCGTATGGAGCCTCTGGTGAGGTTCCTGCGCATCAACTCCGATGCCTTCCTGCGCACGCTCTGTGTCTGCACGGTCTACACCTGCTTCACCGCCTTCTCGGCACGCTTCGGCGACACCATACTCGCCACCAACGAACTGCTGATGCAACTCTTTATGCTCTTCAGCTATATGCTTGACGGCTTTTGCTATGCAGCCGAGTCGCTCACGGGTAGGTTTATCGGCGAGGGCAACAAGCCTCGCTTGCAGGAGAGTGTGCGCCGACTGCTGGGGTGGAGTGCTGCGGTGGCAGGGCTCTACATTGTGGTCTACCTGCTGTGGTGGCGACCACTGCTGGGCATCTTCTCCGACAGCCCCACCATCTTGGCCTGTGCGGAGGAGTATGTGGTGTGGATTGTGATGGTGCCACTGCTGAGTTTTGTGCCCTTCCTCATTGACGGCATACTCATTGGAGCCACCAAGACGCGCATTATGCGCAACACCACCTTCGGGTCGCTTGTGGCCTTCTTTGTGTTGTTCTATGGCCTTGAGGGGCTGTTGGGCAACAGGGCACTGTGGCTGGCCTACGTGGGCTTCATCGTGGTGAGGTGTGTGTTGATGCTCATCGCCACCAAGGGCGTGAATGCCGACCTGCTGATGCAGCAAGACAGGGAGAAAATTGAGAATTGAGAATTGAGAATTGAGAATTGAAAATTTTGGTGCCTGCGGCGCATTTTTATTACGGGTATTAAAAAAGATACCCGAGAATAAAAGGGATAACCACAAGCATTGGGTAGTACCACCAAGTGCTCCTCCCCTACGATAGGGGAGGTCGGGAGGGAAGGTCGTAATTGTGTGCACGGCCCCGTGCACGTCCCCCTCTAAGTTAGAGGGGGTGCCCGAAGGGCGGGGGCGTCTGTTTTGAAAAGAGCAGGAAGAGCAGGAAGAACAGAAAGAGTAATTAGTAAATATTAAATATAAAATATAGGTGTAAGGCTGACGGCTAATGGCTAAAGGCACATAAGATAAACCAATATGAAAGAGAACTTTAAGAGCGGATTTGTGAACATCATTGGCAACCCAAACGTGGGTAAGTCCACGCTGATGAATGCCCTCGTGGGCGAGAGGCTCTCCATCATCACCGCCAAGGCACAAACCACACGACACCGCATTATGGGCATTGTGGGGGGCGACGACTTCCAGATTGTCTACTCCGACACCCCCGGTATTCTCCGCCCCAACTACAAGTTGCAGGAGAGTATGATGGGCTTCGTTACGGGTGCCCTCAAAGATGCCGACGTAATTCTCTACGTTACCGACACTGTGGAGAAGGGTGATGAGGCCAGCGAGGAGATTATCGAGAAGGTGCGCTTGAGTGCCATACCCACCATCGTGGTTATCAACAAGATTGACCTCTCCAATCAGGCACGCCTGGAGGAACTCGTGGCCCTCTGGCAGGAGCGACTACCCGCAGCAAGGGTGGTGCCCGTGTCGGCCCTGGAGGGGTTCAACGTGGGCGGAGTGTTCGACACCATTATGAGCCTATTGCCCCTCGGTGCCCCCTACTACGAGGAGGGCACTCTCACCGACCGCCCGATGAGGTTCTTCGCCAGCGAGATTATCAGGGAGAAGATTTTTCTCAACTACGACAAGGAGATTCCCTACTCGGTGGAGATTGCCATCGAGGAGTACAAGGAGGAGCCCACCATCGATCGCATCAGTGCCATAATCTACGTGGCCCGCGACTCGCAGAAGGGTATCATCATCGGCCACCGTGGGGAGATGCTCAAGAAGGTGGGCACAGCGGCCCGCTTGGAGCTGGAGAAATTCCTGGGCAAGAAGGTCTTTCTGCAACTCCACGTGAAGGTGGATGAGGGGTGGCGCAACAGCCAGCGCAGCCTCCGCCGCTACGGATACCTTGAGTAAAGAGTAATTAGTAATTAGTAAAGAGTAAATAGTAAATATAGATATAAGGCTAATGGTAACGGCCAAAGGCCAGCAAAACAACACGTGCTATGTCGAACTTTGTAGATTATGTGAAGATATTTTGCCGCTCGGGTGCGGGCGGTAGCGGTAGTGCCCACTTCCGCAGGGAGAAATTTGTGGCCTATGGAGGCCCCGATGGTGGCGATGGCGGCAGCGGTGGCAGTGTAATCATCCGCGGCAACAGCCAATATTGGACCCTCATACACCTCAAATATGCTCGCCACGTCTTTGCCCAAAATGGCGAGGCGGGTGGTGGCTCACGTATGTCGGGCAAGAGTGCCGCCGACCAGATTATTGAAGTACCCCTCGGCACCGTGGCACGCGACGCCGAGACGGGCGAGGTCGTGGGCGAGGTTACTGCCCACGGCGAGGAGTTGGTGCTCCTCAAGGGTGGCCGTGGTGGCTTGGGCAACTGGCACTTCAAGACCGCCACAAATCAGGCTCCACGCTATGCACAGCCCGGCGAGGAGGGCCAGGAGGGTGCATTTATCCTCGAACTCAAGGTGTTGGCCGACGTGGGCCTGGTGGGTTTCCCCAATGCGGGCAAATCCACTCTGCTCTCGGTGGTGTCGGCTGCCAAGCCCAAAATTGCAAACTACGCCTTCACCACCCTTGAGCCCAACCTCGGCATCGTGGAGGTGAGGGACGGACACTCCTTTGTGATGGCCGACATCCCCGGTATCATTGAGGGCGCCCACGAGGGTAGGGGTATCGGCACACGCTTTTTGCGCCACATCGAGCGCAACTCGGTGTTGCTCTTTATGGTGCCTGCCGACTCGGACAACATCGCCGGCGACTATGAGATTTTGCTGGGCGAGTTGAGGCAGTACAACCCCGAACTGCTCGACAAGGAGCGACTGCTGGCTATCACCAAGTGCGATATGGTGGACGACGAAATCATTGCCCACCTCAAGACCGAACTCCCGCAGGGTATCCCTGCCTACTTCATCTCGTCGGTGGCAATGCAGGGCATCACCGAACTGAAGGACGCCCTATGGGCAGTGCTGAACAAATAGGACGGAGTAGTAGGTCCCCCTCTAAGTTAGAGGGGGTGCCACGGAGTGGCGGGGGCGTCTGTTTTGGAATTCAAAATTCAAAATTCAAAATTGTGGTGCCTGCGGCGCAATTTTTATCTTGGGTAACGATTTTGTTACCAGTGCCATCCAACCACGTCCCCCTCTAAGTTAGAGGGGGTGCCCGAAGGGCGGGGGCGTCTGTTTTGAAAAGAGCAGGAAGAGCAGAAAGGGAGTCGCTAAATGTCCTTAAGGTCTTTAAGGGCTCTAAGGCCCTTAATCCCAATCGCCCCAGCGTAGGATAGACAAAAAAAGCCTCGGAGATATCTCCGAGGCTCTCTTTTTTAGAGTTCTTTCGCTTACTCGCTAACGGGAGTTACCTTCACGAAGGACTTGCCGTTTGCTTTCTTGTGGAAGCTAACGGTACCATCTACGAGTGCAAAGAGAGTGTGGTCCTTGCCCATACCCACGTTCTCACCGGGATTGTGAACAGTACCCCTCTGACGGACGAGAATGTTGCCTGCCTTTGCAAACTCACCGCCGAACAATTTAACGCCGAGTCGTTTGCTCTCCGACTCACGGCCGTTCTTTGAACTACCTACACCTTTCTTGTGTGCCATTGTCTGTGAATTTTAAGTTATGCAACAATAATGTCCTCAATTACTACCTGAGTCAGATACTGACGGTGACCGTTCAGAGTCTGATAGCCTTTGCGACGTTTCTTCTTGAAAACAAGAACTTTGTCGTCTTTCAGGTGGCGAAGAACTTTAGCTTTTACAGAGGCACCTTCTACAACAGGTGTGCCTACCAAAACCTGACCGTCGTTGTCTACCAGCAGGACTTTGTCGAAGCTCACCGAGGCATCTACATCCTCGTGGAGACGGTTTACGTAGAGCTTCCTACCTTTCTCAGCCTTAAACTGTTGGCCTGCGATTTCTACTATTACGTACATAGTTTTATAAATTGTGTTTGTGCTAATTAGCCCGCAAATATACGCATAAAATATGAAATTCAAAATTCAGAATTCAAAATTCAAAATTTTTCTTCTGTGTCGCTTCCGTTTTGGTCTGCTTTTTGGTCTTTTCGGAGGGCCTCTATTGGCTCCACTCCACACGCTATGATGAACAGAGTCCTACCACCGCGGCTAAAGGTGCTCATCGCCTCCGACAACCCCCAACTCCTGCTCGCCCTGGCCACACTGCTGGCCGACTGTGGCGCACACATCGACACCGCATCCTCTCCCGAGCAGGCCGAACAGGTGGCCCTTGCCGAGCCATACGACCTTGTGCTGACCACCTTTGTGTGGTCGCTTTTGGCTCCCCACTCGCTCTGTGGGCGGTTGCGCTCGGACGGTCGCGACACCGAGGTCTTTGCACTCCTGGGCCCACAGCAGAGCGAGCAGGCAGAGGTGGAACTCACTCTCGGATTGTTGAGAAGTGGGGCCACGCAGGTACTCTCTCTACCCATCCGCGGCAGCCGACTGCACCAAAAAGTGTGCCGCTCGCTGACGGCACGAAGGGAGAGGGTGATGTTCTCCTTGGCGCAAAAACTCACCTATTAGTCCCTTTTTCCCACAAAAGAGCCTAACTCCACTGCGGGGTGGGCAAAAAAGGATAATTTGTGGGTGGAAAATTTCGTTATGTGGAAAATTGTTCATACCTTTAAGTGGTCAATCGGATGACCTTGTGAAAGATGCCTAAGACAAATCTGAAAATAAAACTGTGTGTCGCTTTGTTGGTGTTGCTGACGGGCGTTTTGCCTGTGGCGGCCCAGAGTGTGCAAACCACAGAGATTAAGCCTATTAAGGGCGAAAAGTGGTGGGGCTTGGTGGTCGATACCGACAAGGTTGCTCTCCCATTTTCAGCCCCCTTCTCCTTTGGTAGCACCGACTTTTCGCCCACCACCTACAGGGCCGATATGATGCTCTCCAACCGTGGACGCTATGTGTGGAGCGACACCCCGCTGATGGTTACCTACGATGGGACCAAGTTGGTGGTCAGCACCACCACTGCCGATGGTAGTGGTAAGGGGGTGGACAAGCCCACGGTGCACAAGGCTGGTCGCTCGCTGAGGGAGGCCTATCTGATGTGTTGCCACAAGAATTTCCCACCCAAGGCCACTTCGGCCGACAAGATGCTCTTTAGTGCCCCCATCTATGAACTCGGTGGCGAGGATGCCATCCTCTACACCCAGCAGGATGTGGTGGAGTTTGCCGATATGCTCCAAAGGCGTGGTGCCCCAAAGGGTACCATTCTGCTCCCACAGGGGTGGAATAGCCCCACAGGTGCTCCCACCTTTGACGTTGAGGCCTATCCCAATCCCAAGGAACTCATTGACGCACTGCACAAGCAGGGTATGAAGGTTATGCTCACCATCACCCCCTATGTGCCGGCCGCAGGTAGGGGCTACCGCCAGAGCCTGCGTGAGGGCCGACTGATGACCGACCGCAGGGGCGAGCCCATTGTGTTTGAGAGCCGACAGGGCTACACCGCTTGTCGTACCATCGACAAGGCGGCAGCGACCGAACTCAACTCCGCACTCAAGGCTCTGCAAGCCGACTATGGGGTGGATGGGTTCTACTTTGACTGCCTTGATGCACTCCCTCTCTTCGGGGGCAGCAAGGGCGTTGAGGGGAGTTTGGATGCCTTCCTTACCGCTTGGCACGGAGCCGCCGAGGGGCTCAACGTGGCGGTCTACTCCACGCCTACCCACACCCAGCTGGGCAGCGTGGCAAGTTCGGTATCGCCCTCGCGTGCCTACACTTGGGAGGCCCTTGGTAAGACTCTTGAGACGGCCATCGACGCATCGGTGTTGGGCTACACCCGCACCTGCATTGCGGCCGACCTGAACTTTGCCACCGTGAGGGGTAAGGCCGACCAGAGGCTCATACTGCGCACTGCGCAGGTGGCTCTGCTGTTGCCCGTGGCCATTGTGCCCTATGCGGTGTGGAGTGTGGACAACAGCGAGGCGGTGGACCGTATGTTGGCCTTGCGTAGCAAGGTTGGCCCCTATGTGCTCTCGCTTGCCGAAGAGTCGGCCAACACAGCCGAGCCCATCATCCGCCACCTTGAGTATCAATTCCCCCGCACGGGTTTTTCCAATTGTAGGGACGAATATATGATTGGAAACCGCTACCTGGTGGCTCCCGTCATCACCGACACACAGGGACGTATGGTGCGCCTGCCCAAGGGCAAGTGGAAAGACTCCGAGGGGCGCAAGATTAAGGGGCCGAGGGTGATTGACGTGGCCCTGGAGGATGGCGAGGTGGCCATCTTTGAGGCAGACAATTAGACGACCGACAATGAATAATAGAGAGATAACCGAAAAACCTACCTAAAACTATGATAACCGCAAAACAAAAACAAGTGTTCCTGCCCAAGGCAGTCAATGCAGCCATCAGGGCCGGAAGGGCCATTCTCGACATCTATGAGAGCCCCGAACACGCCCTGTTCGACCTGAAAAAGGACAAAACCCCCATCACTACGGCCGACCGTAGGGCCCACGAAATCATCAAACAATACCTCGGCTTCATCCGCATCCCAATCCTGAGCGAGGAGGGGCGCGAGTTGCTCTATGAGGAGCGCAAGGCGTGGGACCTGTTTTGGCTGGTGGACCCGCTGGATGGCACCGTGGAATTTCTCAAAGGCAATGGTGAGTTCACGGTGAACATCGCCCTGATGGTGGACAACCACCCCACCATCGGAGTAATCTATGTCCCCTACAAGGGCGAACTCTACTTCAACGACCCCGACAATGGGGCCTACAAGCGCGAGAATGTTACCGCCACAGCCGATGTGGAGTGGACCTATGACGACCTCTTTGAGGGCTCGGTGAGTTTGCCCGCAGTGGCTCCGAGCGAGGAACGCCCCCTGAGGGTGGCCATCAGTCGCTCCCACAACACCCCCGAAACGTTTGCCCACATTGACTCTTTGCGCACCAAGTATCCCGACCTTGAGGTGGTGGAGCAGGGCAGTAGCTACAAGTTCTGCCTCATTGCCGAGGGCTCGGTGGACTACTATGTGCGCACCACCAAGACCTATGAGTGGGATACCGCAGCAGGCGAAGCCATTCTCACAGCCGCCGGCGGACAAACCCTCTCCTATCCCGACGGGGAGCCTCTGAAGTACAACGACGAGTGGATTGAAAACCCCCACTTTACGTGCCGAGGCCGCAGGAACGTGTAGTAGAGTTGCAAAGGAAGGTGTTGTAACAGATGTTTTCAAGGAGCAGGGTCTTGCTGTGGTGGAATAGAGCTGCGAAGGTGTGGCGATGTTTGGTGGCCACACTCCTCTTTGTGGTGGCACCTTTGGGAGCAAAGGCACAGCAGCTAAGCGACAAATTCCACGAAGAAAACCCACAAGGACTCTTTGACGACATCCTCGGTGTGGCCGACACCACACTCCACTACCGACTCAACTCATCCCTTCCGCTGTTTGACCGCACCGCACAATTCGGTTTCTACCACGTGGGCTACTCGCGCCGTGGCGAGGTGCGCAACTCCGAGGTCGTAAGGCTTGGGGCTCACAATCTGCAATCGCCACTTGAGGAGTGGGGCGACTACACAATGCTTGCTCTACTGCGTAGGGTGCCGATGGACGGTGGGAACGAACTCTACACCTCCGAAGCCATACACGGGGCCGACCTCCGTAGCGAGTGGTACGACCCTTCGCCTGCCCGCCTACGCTCCCAGAGTAATCTGAAACTGCAATATGCCGAGCGCAACTACCGCCTTGGGGTGCACTACTCCTCGGTGGGCTCGTTGGGCGCGGCCAATAGTAGTAACACCGACAATAGCACCATTGATAAATACTCCGATAAGGCTACCGCCACCGACAGCACCTCCACCGAGGGCAACTGTGGGTGGCGTTACTCTTTTGCCGCAGGGGCAAGGGGCGGTGGAGATGCCTTCGTGGAGGGTGTCTACCGCAACGATGCCTACCTCTGGTTGGCGGCCGAAAAGAGCAGCACGGCTGGTGGACTTTTTGGGCCGATGGATGTGCGCACGCTGATGGCAGTGGCTGTGGCTCCGGTGGAGCGGTCGGTGCGTAGTTGGAATACCGAGGAGGTCTTTGGGCTTGCTGCCGACAGGCTCTACAACTCTTCGTGGGGCTACCAGCAGGGTAGACCCAGGAGCACAAAGATAAGGCGTGAGGTGGTGCCACTGCTCTATGCCTCCCACTCGCTGGAGGACAAACTCGGCATTGCGGGGGCCAACCTTTCGGCCCTTGTTAGGGTGGGGCGCAAGAGTAGCGTGGGGCTCGATTGGAACGAGGCCGACAGCCCTCTGCCCGATTGGTATGGCTACCTGCCAAGTGGTTATGCCGACCCCGAATTGGCCGACTTGGCAGCTGAAGTGTGGCGCAGGGGTGAGAGTGCCTACACGCAGGTGGGGTGGGATAGGCTGTGGAACATCAACCGCCGTTCGCCACGTGGGGCGGTCTATGCTATGGTAGACGAGGTGGTGGACCTCTTTTCGGCCGAGATAAACCTCTCCGGTGGCTATGGTGGCAGGCGCACGCAGGGTGGGCGCACGTGGAGTGCCGATGGGCTCTTTGGTGGCCTCACGGCGGGTTACCACACCCAGCACCTGCACAACCAATTTGCCGACTTGCTCGGTGGGGAGTACCCTTCGGAGGGATTTAGACTCTACGACTATCGGGTGGAACACTATGGCGGGCAACTCTACGGCTCGTGGCAAACCACGGGCGAGGGTGGGTCGTTGGCTGTGAGTGGCGCACTCGGAAACCACACCTTTGCCTATGCTAATGCGCTGACCGGCAGGCGCGTGGCTCTGCGTAACTTGTCCTCGGTGGCGTTCAAGGCGGCTTGGAACTATCGCTTCGGGGTGGAGGGCGACTTGGCTGCTGCGCTCCACTACGACCTTCGCTCCCCACACCATTCGGCCCTGCTTGCTGCACCCGAGCAGGCCGCCACCACCAACCCCTATGCCCACCCCGAACACAACCTTTCCACCTCCGTCAGAGGAGAGTGGCGCAGGGGAAAAGTAAAGGGTGCGGTGTCGCTGTGGGGTGCCCTTGTGATGGGCGAGAGCAGGGTGGAGCACTTTTGGAACGACTTAGACGACAGGTGGTCGGCACTTATGGCCGGCGGAATAAACACGCTGCGCTATGGTGTGGAGGCCGAGGCGGGGTGGTATATCAACTCCGAGTGGAGCCTTGAGGGCGTGTGTGCCATAGGACGTTGGAGCTATCTCCGTGGGGGCGTGGCCGATATCGTAGACGGCTCCACCTCCGAGGTGCTCACAAGCCACACCGCCCTGCACCTGGACGGACTTTGGAGTAGCGACTCGCCCTCGTTTGTGGCCCTACTGAAGGCCACGCATAGGTTGCCGAAGGGGTGGATGGTGGCACTCGAAGGCTCTCTTGCTGCGGGTAGGCGCGTGGAGCCCTCGCTCTTCTTCTGTTCCGACTACCTCCTCTGCCGCAACCTCACGCCCGAGGAACGTACCGCTATGCTTGAGCAGGAGTCGCTTGGGGTGGCACCCAACCTCTCGGCAGTGGTCTACCGCAGGGTGGGCCGAGTGGGGCTGTCGCTCTCGGTGCGCAACCTGCTGGGTGGCTCCTACAAATATGGCGGCTACCGCCCCGTGCGTCTTTCGGTGGCCGAAAATGACTACTCGTTGCACTACACTCCACACCCAAACAAATATCAATACTCACTCCCACGACACATCTACCTCACGCTGAACTATGATTTTTAGGAACAACAAAATAGCACGCCTTACACTCCTTCTGTGGGTACTTGGCGGATGGCTGTGGGGCTGTACGGCCCTGCCCGAGCCATCCTCCGACCTGCCCACGGTGGAGCCCAATGCTCCCCTTGCGCTGGTGGCCGAGTGGGCCGATAGGGGTGTGGCTATGCCCGAGGGTGTTGTGTTTGGTGGCGTGGTGGTGGCCAACGACAGGGGTGGCAATTTCTACCGTTCTATGGTGGTTGAGGACGAGAGTGGGGCTGTGGAGGTGAACATCGCACTCTATGCTCTGCACAACCTCTATCCCATCGGTGCGAGGGTGGCAATCAGGGCCGAGGGCCTTTCGGCTATGACCTACGAGGGTGTGGCACAGTTGGGGCGTGCGCCCTCTCCGTGGAACGACTACCGTGTGGAACCTATCGGGGTGCCTGCCGAGATTGACCGCAGGGTGGTGGTTGTGGCTAACCCCACCGACGTAGAGCCCGTGGAGCCGATGGTGTGTCGTGTGGGTGAACTGACCGAGCAGATGTGTGGCCGAGTGGTGCGAGTGGAGGGGCTGCGCTATGTGGGCACCGACACCGATTGGGGCTCCAATGCCTATGCTTCCATCTCCTACCGACTATTTTCCACTTCTGAAGGCGATTCGCTTGCAGTCGCCACAAGCCGCTATGCCGACTTTGCCACCCGTCCGCTTCCTGCCGAGGGCGCGAGCGTGTCTGTCAGTGGAGTGCTCTACCGAGGCCGACACTTTGGGGCCGATATGTATGTTCTAAAACCACGCACCTATGAGGATATTTGTGAACAGCAGAAATAGGGGCGTGGCGAGGGTGATGCGTGTGGTTGCGGTAGTGGTTGCGGTGGTGAGCCTGACCGCTTGTGGGGGTGCTGTGGACGAGGAGAGCCCGCGCACAGTGTCTATACGCACCCTCAAATCGCTCTATGCAGGCTATCCCGTGAGGATAACCGAGACATTGGAGGTGCGTGGAGTGGTGGTGGGTACCGACCGCTATGGCGAGCAGTCGGGGCAACTTGTGGTGCAGGACCACACGGGAGGTATTACCTTCAGTGTCGATAACCGCAATCTGCACGAAACATACTCCCTCGGCGACAGCCTGCACATCGGGTGTGTGGGCCTTACGCTCGGTGGCTATGGAAAGGCTGTGAGGGTGGGCGAAGAGCCCGCCAATGGCTACGAAACGAGCCCCATAGAGTGGGCTCATTGGTGTGAGATTGCCACCGATTGTGGCGTTGGGCAGGAGCCCAAACCGCACGTGCTGAACTACATAGGCGACTTGGGCCCACACCACATAGGCACCCTTGTAAGGCTCTCCGGAGTGCGCTTCGTGGAGGGAGGAGAGCCGCTGTCCGAGGAGGGAGTGGCAACCACCCGACATCTGGTTGGGCCGAGCGAGGGCGTTGGCTCCTTGGCCGACACCCTTGAGGTGAGGGCAAGTGGGCGTTCCGATTTCCACTCGCTGCTCCTACCCGTGGGCAAGTGCTCGGTGGTGGGCATAGCGGGCTATTTCCACGATGCCTATCAACTTGTCATCGTCAGTCCCGATGATATTTTTCCTGAATAAATAAAGGTGATTTTTTCTGGCCACGTTCCTCTTGGGTGTGCCATTTTCGCTAAACTCACGTTAAGAAAAAACTATGTGAGGGAGTCAAAGATGGACTCAAAGTGGGTGCGCAGCAGGTCGGGCTGTGCGATGAGGGCACGCAGTTCGGCAAGGCGGGTGGCGTTGTCCGACTGCGGAATGTAGAGTTTGAGGTATCCCCCGTGGTCATACTTTTCGTGCAGGTGCGCCAGAAAACGCTCCCAATGCTCACTGCGGGTGAGGTGGGGGTAGTGGGCAAGGCCATACTGCACCGTGCGGCGCATCACCACCTCCGGCACAATCTCCCTGTCGGCCTCCGCCACAATGGCCCCATAGATGGAGCGTGGCGAGTGGTCGGAGGAGGCTCGGTGGTCCTCAATGGCCTCACGCATAGTGTGCAACTGTTCGGGGCTGAACCACCTTGGCAATACCTTGTCTTCCAGTAGTATACGGCCCGAGGCCACGTGGTGCAACTCCCTACCTTCGCAGAGCCCTACATCGTGCCACGCAGCAATGGTGTAGACCATATCGGGGTCCACATCGTAGTGCTCCGCAAGGGCAAGGCTACGCCTTATAACCCCCTCGGCGTGGTCCCTGCGGTGGGCTGCATCGTGGTGGTCGTAGCGGGGCAGAATGTGCTCCTCGATGTAGGCGACAAGTTCGCTGTTCATAGGGCCAAATTGACGATTAGTGCCTTGTGAAACTCGCGTTATTTTACACACCTATAATAGACTCCCAGCGGTAGCGACTTGCCGGAGCGGTCGGTGAAGTAGAGTTCGCCAAACTGCTCCTCGCTGGGGCTTGCAATAAGCTGATTTACTGCACTCTTGGCAAGCAGGGCAGAGAGGCCCATAGAGTAGAGATTGAGCACCAAAAAGCCACCCTCAGCCAACAACTCGGCACACAGGGCGAGCATCTCGGCAATGTTCTGCTCGAGCACCCATTTTTCGCCCTCGGGCCCACGTCCGTAGGCGGGCGGGTCGAGGATGATACCATCGTAGCGGTGGCCACGCTTGACCTCCCTGCGGGCAAACTTCAGCGCATCTTCAACCACCCAACGCACACCCTCAATGTGGCTCGCCTCGGCATTCTCCCTCGCCCAAGTGATACACTGCTTGACGCTGTCCACGTGGGTAACGTCAGCACCTGCGGCTGCGGCTGCCAGCGAGGCTCCTCCCGTGTAGGCAAACATATTGAGCACCTTGGGGCGCACTTCGCCACCACCCCTACGCTGGGCTGTGCTCTGCACCTTGCGGAAGATGAACTCCCAATTCTCTGCCTGTTCGGGGAAGAGCCCCACGTGTTTGAACGAGGTCAGGCCCAGGCGCATCCGCAGGGTGCGCCCTCCAACCTTGTGGCTCACAAACCACTGGTCGGGTTGTGTGGGCTTGAGGCTCCACTTGCCACGCTCCTCGCCACCGCCTTTCTCCCTCACAAAGGAGGCTGTGGCCAAGCGGCTCCACTCGCCCTCGGGCAGTGTGCGGTGCCAGATGGCTTGTGGCTCGGGACGGCGTGTGATGTAGCGACCGAAGCGCTCGAGTTTCTCAAAGTCGCCACAGTCGATGAGTTCGTAGTCTTCCCACGCAGGGGTAAGCAGTTCGGGGTGTTTCATATATTAGTTTTCAGTTTTCAGTTATCAGTTGTCAGTTTTTTGGCTTACGGCTAATGGCTTACACCTTAACCACATACATCACGCAGGCCTTGCAGTCGAAGCGCAAGCGGTACTCATCATCGCCGTGGCGCAGGCTGAGTGGCTCACGCAACGAGCCCCCGCCCTTGAGCAAACACTGCCTCAACTCCCTGCGGATGCAGTAGGGGGTGCGCATAACCTCCACACCCGAGAGGTCGGGCAGCAGGTCGTAGCCCTCGTCGATGTGCTCCACTCCGTGGTCGGCGTAGAACTCTCGGGCGAGCGAATTGACCACGTTGTGGTCGCCACGCAGGTGGCGAGTGGGGTAGGCAATACCTCGCTCCTCGGTGGCAATATTTTTTGGTGGTTGGATACCCTTGCGCAACTGCTCCATCTGCTCCAGCACCTGCCTGCGCAATCCGTTGAGTAGCGAGTTGGGCACAAAGGGCACAACGCCCTCCTCAAACGCTACCTCCACGCTCTCCACGTCAAAGGGCGAGCCGCCACTCTTGGCAAGCGAGGTGCGTATGTTGGCAAGTGCCGTGTCGGCCTTGGTTGCGGGGTCAAAGTGTTGGTTGATAGCCGCTTGTACCTCGTTACCCTCCTCATCGCGTGCGGTGAGAACTATCCCCTCGCTGCCTCCACCAATGGTAAGCCACAGGGGAAGTGAACGGCGGGTGCGGGTGGCGGCAAGGGTGTCGTAGAAGGCTTTGTCGTAGTTGCGGTACACCTGCACCCCCACCGCTATGGAGTCCATACGGTTGGGCCTGATGTGCCCACTCGGCTCCACGGCGTTGATGTTGGTGCCCACAAGGCCCCCATCGGCCACAAAGCAGATGCCGTCACCGGCGTGCAAGGTAGCCTTGGTGTCCAACCTGAACCACCCACGCCCGACCTCCTTCACCCTGCCGAGCGATTCGCCCATAGCCTTGGGGGTGTCGAAGGTGGCAAGTCCACTGCGCTTACCTCGGAACACATAGGGCCCTCCGTTGCGGGTGAAAGTCTTGGCCGGCGAGGGGGTGAAATCGGTGTTGATGTGCCCACGTGAGGCTCGGCATAGGTGTGGGCGTGTGGCGAGAGCCTTGTTGAGCAGGTCGTTGTAGTGGGCGGTGATGTTGCGCACATAGGCCTCATCTTTGAGCCTGCCCTCAATCTTCAGCGACACCACGCCCATATCCAAGAGGTCGCCCACGTGGGCCGACATGTCCATATCCCTCACCGAGAGCAGGTGGGCTCCACGGCGCACCACTCGTCCGCCTCCGTCCACGAGGTCGTAGGTCTGACGGCAGGGCTGGCTACACTCGCCACGGTTGCCACTGCGGTGGCCCTGCGAGCGGCTCATATAGCACCTTCCGCTACCACACACGCAGATGGCTCCGTGTACAAAGACCTCAATCTCCGCATCGGTGGAGGCGCAAATCTGCTCCATCTGCTCCCTGGTGAGCCCTCGCTCCAGCACCACTCGGCTGAAGCCCGCACGTCCCAAGAACGACACCCCCTCGGGGGTGGCGTTGTACATCTGCGTGGAGGCGTGGAACTCCGCACCCACAAGGCCCATACGCAGGTAGGCAGTGTCCTGCACAATGAGTGCATCCACCCCTGCGTCGAGGGCTGCTTGGGCTATGGAACGAGCCTCGGCGAGTTCGTGCTCATAGACTATGGTGTTGAGTGTCAGATAGAGCCTTGCACCAAAGAGGTGTGCATAGTCGGCGGCCTGCCTCACCTCCTCCAACGAGTTGGTTGCGGCAGCACGTGCCCCGAGGCTTGGCCCACCCATATAGACCGCATCCGCACCGCTGTCTATGGCGGCACGTGCTGTGGCGAGGTTTTTGGCCGGTGCAAGGAGTTCTATGCGCTTCATTTTTTTCTTGTCAAGTGTCAGTTTTCCGCCGCCGCAAACCGTGCGTATGCTGCGGCAAGGCGCGTGTCGTAGCGGTTGAGTTTGTAGCCACTACCGTTGTAGCGTTTTGCAAAGGTAGTCCAATCTTTTGTTTTTAGGTGTGCTGCGATGCCTGTTTTTTGCAGAAAACGCATCGCAAGCCTCATTTGCTCCACCTCGCTGCGGCTCATACGCTCTGCAAACTCCTCGGCCGAGCCGCATCCGCACGTGGCCCAATGGAAACCCATAATCTGGAACAAACCCCAACTTGCCGACTCAATGGCCGCCGCACGGCAGATGGCCTCCGCACGCTCGAAACGTTCCCACTCACCCGCACCCCTACGGTAGTGGATGCGCACCCAACGGGGGTAGACAATGTCGGGGTGCTCGGCCGACAAGGGCTCGGGGTCTATGCCTCGCTTGGCGAGCCTGCGCCAAAAGATGTGCCCCTCGAAGAGTATGCGTGGCCTGCCATCGGCCAAGAAGCCACCCTTGCTGCTGCACTCCACCTCCACCACCGCTTTGAGGGCGGCCACCTCCACGTCTAACTCCGTGGCCAACTGCTGAAAATCTTTCTCTGTTACCATAGTGAGTTTTTTGGTAACAAAGGTATGCCCGGCGGGTGGGGAAGTGTTTACCCTTTTTCTGAACTTCTGCGCCCCGCAGCGATAAGTGGCTTCTGGGGCCGACTGGGGCTGCTAGGGCTTTAAGGGCTTTAGAAAAAAATATTTACTAATTACTCTTTACTAATTACTCTTTACTCTTTGCTACCACAGCATTGCATCAAAGGCAAGGCCTATGGTGAGCGGTGTGTGGTAGGTTGCAAACGATATGGGGTTGGCCGAGGCCGAGGTTGCGCCCTCGCTCGGGGTGAAGGTTGAGCCCGTGCGCATCCAGTTGTAGTCCACAAAGAGCCTCACACCGAGGTTGTCGGCCGCAATGTAGCGCACCGAGGCACCCACCGTGGCGGTGAGGTGCTCGGTGGTGGAGTGTTCCAGGTGGCCCACCACAGTGCCCTCGGAGCCCACGACCTCGTTGCGTTGGTAGTGGTTTTTGGACACTCCCACAAGGGCCTTAGCACCTGCCGACCAACGCTCCCCACGGTCAAGAGCAAGCGAGTAGAAAAGTCCGCCCTGCAAGGCAAGGCTGTTGAGTGGTTGGGGCTCCTCAATGGTGCCTCCGCCCAGCATACCACGCTGCACAAGGTCGGCATAGCGCCCCACTTTGGCCTGCGCTCCAACACCCACGTTGGGAGTGAAAAACCACGCACCCTCGATGTTGAAGCCCACACCCGAGGGTGCCACGCGCTCATAGCGTTCCTTGTTGTAGGGCAGCAGGTTGTAGCCCATAGCCACACCCACATAGGAGGGGTTGCGCCCCACGCTCACGGGGCTCCACTCGTCATCTTCGGGGCGCACAAGCCCACGGTTGCCCAGCAGGCGGTCGGTGATGAGGTAGCCCAACTCGGTGCCGAGTATGCCCACACTCGCACCCACCAGCACGTCGGTGAGCCAGTGGCGGTTGTTGAGCATACGCGAAATGCCTGTAACGGTGGCTACCGAGTAGCTCGCCACGCTCACCCACGGCGAAAGGTGCCCATACTCACGATGGAGTATGGTGGCCGAAGAGAATGCCATAGCGGTGTGGCCCGAGGGGAAGGAGTTGTGGCGGCTCCCGTCGGGACGCAGGCGACCAATGCCAAACTTGCCCGCATAGACCACGGCCAAACTTGCGGCCACGCCCGCACCACTCGAAAGGACCATTCGCTCCCACGAACTGCGGCTCTCCACACCAAAGGTTTTCAGCACCACGGTGGCAACCAAGGGGGAGAACTGTAGGAAGTCATCATAGTGGTAGCGGAATTGGGGCAGGTAGTCTTGGCGCAGTTGGCGTGTTTGCAGGTCGGCCGAGGCGGCAATGGCACCCAAGCCGAGTAACCCGGCACCCACCTGCACATCCCTGCGCTGCCAATAGGCCATAGGTCGGCCCGTGGGGGTGGTTGGTGCAACGATTGGTGTGCCCACCTGCAATGGCGTAAACTCGCCCACCTGCAATGCGTTGGGAATCCACACGCCCTCGTTGGAGTGTGGCTCCGAGCCCAACGTGAGGGCCCTCGGCAAGAGGTTGGCCTCACCTCTTGCTGTTGCTATGGCTGCCACCATAGCAACAACAAACCAACATATCTTCCTTTTCATCGTCTAAATCTACTTGATGGAGTTCATTCGGATACTGGCCTTGATGAAGGCGAGGGCTCGGATGCGCTCAATCTCAATGTCCTTGTCGGCGTGGTGTGGGTTTTGGCTCACCAGCTTGATGCACCCCGGACGCTCCGACTTCTGGATGTATTTCACTGTGATGTACTCCTCGCCCTCAAGGTCGATGGAGAGCAGGTACATATCGCCCCAGAAGATGTTGTTCCAATCGTTCATCTGCTTGTAGAGCACAATGTCGCCACTCTTGAGCAGGGGGTACATACTGTCGCCCACAACGTAGATGGCGCCGTCGCACTTGGGCAGGTTGGGGATGTGGATGTAGTCCACAGGCTTCACCTTCGTGGGCTCCAGGAAGAGGGGCACGAGGCCTGCGGTGCCCTCAATATTGTAGAGGGGTACGCTCTGGTAGGGAATGGAGTTGTCGGTGCGCTTGGTGAACTTCTGCCACTCGTCCTTGGGAGCATTGAACATTTCGCCCTTGCCGGTGTCGAGCCAATCGGGGTTTACGTTCAATTCCTGAACAAGTATATTCTTGTTTCGCTCGCTCAGGGCACTCTTGCCCGTCTCAATCATCGAAAGGGCACTCTTACCCACGCCCAGGGTCTTTGCAAAGAGGTCTTGGGTGAGCCCCAACTCCTTGCGAACTGCTTTTACTCTTTGTCCTTTGTTGTCAGCCATATAGTGTGTTTGATTAAAAATTTACCCATTTTGTGTAAACGCAAATTCAAAAAATGAACTTACATTTGCACCACAAAGTTAAGAAATTTATTTTGAAAATCCAATTTTTTATGAAAGCAACCACTGAAACTACAGCCCCTGCCACCCCTACCAGTGGCAAAGAATGTGCAACAATTGAATTTTCCCACGCCGACTATGCACAAGTGAGAACCCTTTTGGAGGAGGCCATTGATGGGAGCGACTTTTTCTCCGCCACCGTAACCTCCGAGCACCCCGCCTTTGAGGCCGAACTCGTTGCCACAATCATAGTCTACCGCAACTCGGAGGGCGAAATCTACGACCTCGTGCCCGTGTGGTGGGAGATGCACACCTACGACCCCTCCACCGGCGAGGAACTACTCAACGACTTCTCCTTCCGCACCCTGCGAGATGAAATTTAATTAGTAATTAGTAAAGAGTAATTAGTAAATTGTCCTTAAGGTCCTTAAAGCCCCCCAAAGGCACGGGTATTAAAAAAATACCCAAAATTGTCAGAGGAAATTTTCCATTTTCCATTTTCCATTTTC
>JAFVSY010000009.1 GCA_017503465.1 Tidjanibacter sp.
AGAGCCTCTACACTCACTACACTCACTACACTCCCAAAACTCCCTACATTCCTTAATCTCACAAAACTCCCTAAACTCCCTACAATCCTTAAACTCTCTACACTCACTACACTCACTAAAAAGACATTGGACGTTAGACGTTAAAAAACGCAAAGTGTGCGGCAAATGCAAGGGCGTCAGAATGACGCTTTCCCTCTTTTGGTCTTGCTGCTAACTGACGTTTGGTAGCGCAAAAAAACGCAAAGTGCGAGGCAAATGCAAGGAATACAAGAAAACCTCCTCCGCAGTTTACTTAACGTAAATGAGGAGGAGGTTTATCGCAGTATGACGCAGCAGTTGCCCGCAATCTGCGTTTTTTTCTGCGTTTTTTTCTATTTGGTGGGGAACAAATCCTTTATCCCACCCAACGAACCGAGGACCGAAGAGGCCTCGTAGGGCATATAGACGGTCTTGCTGTCCTGACCGCTGGCCATCTCTTTCAGAGTCTCAATGTACTTCACAGCCAACAGATAGGTGGCGGGGTCGGTCTTGGTCCCCTCAATGGCTTCGGCCACACGGCGGATAGCCTCGCTCTCGGCGTTAGCCTGAAGCACCTTGGCCTCGGCCTCACCCTGCGCTTTGAGGATTTGGGCCTCCTTCTCGGCAGCAGCGTAGTTGATTTGCGACTGCTTTTCACCCTCCGACTGGAGAATGGCCGATTGTTTCTCACCCTCGGCACGCAAAATCTTGGCCCTACGTTCACGCTCGGCCTGCATCTGCTGCTCCATAGCGTTGCGCACACTTGCGGGAGGAGTGATGTCCTGCAACTCCACACGGTTCACCTTCACACCCCACTTGTTGGTTGCCTCGTCCAGCACGCTGCGCAGTTTGGCGTTGATGGTGTCGCGCGAGGTGAGGGTTTCATCAAGTTCAAGTTCGCCGATGACGTTACGGAGGGTGGTCTGCGTGAGTTTCTCAATTGCGTTAGGAAGGTTGTTAATCTCATAGACAGCCTTCACGGGGTCCACAATCTGGAAGTAGAGCAGTGCGTTGATGCGTGTGGTTACGTTATCTTTGGTAATCACGTTCTGCTCGGGGAAGTCGTAGACCTGCTCACGAAGGTCGATGCGAGGGGTTTCGTTGATGCGCACATATACGTTGCCGGCCAAGTCCTGCCTAACAGCACGGATGCATATTTTGCGTGGTTTCTCAAGGATAGGCCACACGATGTTGATACCCGAAGAGAGGGTCTTGCAATACTTACCCAAGCGCTCAATGATGTAGGTTTCCGACTGCTGCACGATGGTCAAGCCCGACAGCACGTAGAGCACCACCACTGCGGCGATGACTACAATCACAAGTAATGTTCCTTCCATAGTGTTCTATTGTTTTTTGACGGTTAAAATAATGCTTTCTCTGCTCACGACCACAACCCTTGTGCCCTTTTCGATGGGTTGGTCGTCCTCGCTCTCGGCCTTCCAATCGTCGCCATCAATGGCCACACGACCGGTACCTATTGTGGGGTTAATATCCTCCGACACCACAGCCCTACGGCCAATGAGTGCGTCGGCATTGGTGGGCACCTCATCCACCTTGGATAGTTTTTTCAGGATGGGCCTAACGGCAAGGAAAGCCACGAGGGTGGCCACAGCAAACCAAATGAGCTGTGCTTCAAGCACGGCTCCTGTGGCGGCAGCAATGGCACCCGCCACGGCTCCGAGAGCCAAACAAATCATTGCAAATCCGGAGGTGAGAATCTCGCCCACCACCAACAAGAGGGCCACAATCGCCCAATAGTGCCATACTTCCATAGTCAATACTTCTTTTTTTGTTATTTGTTGTCAATTGTGTAAAACTCAATCATCCTCTCAAGGGCTCTTTCGCACACGGGGCAAAACCTTGTGGCCTTGTTGTCCCTCATTCGGCACACTACCGCAGGACGGTAGACACCTTTGTTGACATAGTTGCCACCCTCATAGACACCCACCGTGTAGTTTTTCTCGGCCCTCTTGGTGGGCTCGGTGGGCACCTTTGTACCCTCGGGCAACATATCGGCCCACTTACTCCCGAAGTCGGCCAGGTTGGTGATGTTCTGCTGCCACGGTTCACGGTCGGCACGCAGGGGGTTCATCGTCAGGTCGTCCTGCTCGTAGAAGTACTCATCGGCCAGTCCTCCGAAACTGTGCCCGAACTCGTGTACCACAACGGGTGCGAAGAGTGGATGGTGGGCGGTGGTGAGGGTGTAGGAGTTGTAGATACCCCCACCGCCGTAGGTGTCGGTGTTGGCCAATATGATGATGTGCTCCCAAGCGATACCCTCCAGCAGGTCGGCCAGCGCAAAGACCTCCGAGGTGGTCAGGTAGCGGTCGGTGTAGAAGGTGTCGAAATGGGACCCCACGGCCGTGGTGCGCCACTCGCCACTGCGGGGTATGCTCACACCGCTATCTGCCGAGGGGCTCTCCACTGCTACAAAGTTAAAATTTTCTTTGTGAGAATCAAAGGGTTTGTAGGAGAAAAGTGCATCCACCGTAGCCTGCGCATCGGCTCGGAAGGTGTGCATCTCCTCCGCCGTGTAGCCCTCGGCCACGATGACAACATCTATGGCCTCCTCGGGCGAGCCGCCACGGTGAATGTAGGTGTGGGGCGTGGGAGTGGTACCAACCTTGCTGCGAATGAGTATGTCGGCAGGGTTGAGTCGGTGGGTGTGCAGGGCGAGTTGCTCCATCTTGGAGTTGGCCAAGCGGAGCGTGATATCGGCCTCGGCCAGCGGTAGGGGCACCTGGAGTGTAAACTCAAAGGCCTTGTGAACGGTGGCGGCCTCGGGCTGGGTTATCCACTCCTGAAAGAGGCTCGAGAAGCTCGTGCAATAGATAACTTTGCCTGTGGCCACATCGGTCATTGTGAGTTGTCCATCGCCCTCAATGGGTAGCGAGTCGAGATTGTGGCGACGGCCATACCACCCCTCTGCTGCCGAGAGTGAGTGGAGGTAGACACTCTGCTGGGCAGCATCGCCGGCAAAGATGTAGTCCACACGCAGGGTGCGCTCGGCAAAGTGCTCCTCAAAGGTTTGGGCCCGGAGCCCTCCGATGGCAACAAAGAGTGCCGTGCAGAGTGTTAGCAGTTGTTTCATAGTTTCGTTCATTATGTGTGGACCATTGTGGCTCTTGGGGAATGTTTGCTCCAAGTGCAAAATGGTTTTCAATTTCATTTGTGATGATAGGGCTCGTTGTTGATGATTGTGAGGGCACGGTAGAGTTGCTCGGCAAAGATTGCACGGACAATCTGGTGCGAGAAGGTCATCTTTGAGAGGGCCACAAGCCCATCTGCCCTGTCGTAGACCTCCTGCGAGAACCCATAGGGGCCGCCTATCACGAAGACCAGCCGTTTGCTACCCGCAGCCATCCTCTTCTGCATCCAGGCAGCCCACTCCTCGGAGGTGTACTCACGCCCCCTCTCGTCCATCAGCACCACGTGGTCGGAGGGTTGCAGCAGACGCAATATGGCCTCACCCTCTGCCTTCTTCTGCTGTGCTTCGCTGAGTGAGCGGGTGTTGCGCACATCGGGTATGGTGGTTATTGTGAAGCGCACATAGTGGCTCACACGCCCTTTGTACTCCTCCACAAGGCGTGCCACCTCAACCGAATCGGTCTTACCTATGACAATCAATTCAAAGTTCACAGAAGAAATTTTGAATTTTGAATTCTTAATTTTGAATTTTTATATCTGTGTTCCAGTCGCCATCACGGTAGATGATGGGCCTATCGTGCTCCACACTCTTGAACCACTCATAGCACTTGTACATATTGTAGCCACCACCCGAAGGTGCACCCAGGCTCCACGCAATAATGCAGGGGTGGATGCGGGTGCGGTAGTAGGTGGCCTTCTGTCGCTCCAAGAACTCGCCCAACCAGGGTGGGAGGTTTGTGAGGGAGCCCTTGCGGCTGATGTCGCCACCCTTGGAGTTGGTGTGGATGTTGGCCTGCTCCACCACATACATACCCTCCTTGTCGCATAGGTCGTAGAACCACCACGGCTGGGGGTACGACACCCAGATGGTGTTGTATTTCTCTCGTTTGAGGGCCTTGATGTCGGCCTCGGTCTGCTTACGTGTGGGGGCAGAGTTGTAGACCACGGTGCGCAGGTCGATGGCCTTACCATTGCGGTAGATGTTCTGCCCATCGAAGGTGGTTTCGCCAAAGCCCACCTTCAGATTGAGGTACTCGGTCATAATTCGGCCCCTCTTGGTGTAGATTGTTACATCGTAGAGTTTGGGGCTCTCGGCACTCCACAGTCGCTCCATAGCACCGTAGATGTTGGTCTGGAAGTGGATGGTGTCGGTCTTGCCATAGGGAATCTCAATCTCGCGCAGGTCGTAGTATTTGAGTTCCTTCTCGGGCGAGTAGATGTCGTAGCCCACCGAGAGCGTTTCGGTGCGGCGCGAGGAACTCACCACCACGTCCAAGTTGAGTACACCGTGCTTGCCGGTTGCATCGGGCACGGCACGCACCAACACATCGTGTATCCTCACGGGGGGTTGCGAGTAGAGGAAGAGGTTTTCCGTGGGGTTAGGCTCCGACATCTCGGCGGGGCGGTTGTCGGGCTCCACGGGGCTGACGAGGGAGATTTTGGTTACTCCATCGCCGAGGTAGGAGGAGATGAGAAATTCGGCCGGAGCGCGGTCATCACGCGCTGCGCCCACCCTCTTGCCATTGACATAGACAATCCTCTCGGAGGGGCCGCCCTCGGTGTGTAGAAACACATCCCTATCGCGCCACGCAATGGGCAGTTCCACCTCGTAGTTGCGCTGCACGCAGGGGACTCCCTGCTCGCTCTCCACAGCCACTGCATCCACAAGCC
This sequence comes from Tidjanibacter sp., assembly GCA_017503465.1. Taxonomy (GTDB): domain Bacteria; phylum Bacteroidota; class Bacteroidia; order Bacteroidales; family Rikenellaceae; genus Tidjanibacter. The sequence goes on from JAFVSY010000009.1 coordinate 4,837, forward strand.
TATACTCCAGCGGCACATAGTAACGCTCGGCCGTGCGGTCGCCCTTTTCGGCCAAGTTGCGTGTGGAGTAGGTGATGAACTCTGTGCGGCGAGGAGCCACATTTTGGTAGTCAAACTCGGAGGCCTTTCGCTTGGGCATTTGACCCCACAGGTTGAGTGCCGACATCACCAGCACAAGGGTGCAGACAATAGTTTTTCTCATAACCTCAAATTAAATTTTTCGCTCTTTCGTTTCGAGTTAATTATAGCAGTGTGTTGCATCGGGGGCCACACAGCACGGGCCACACAGCCCCCTTTGCACTCTCTATAGTTCGGAGTGTTCACTCCCCCACCCACAGGAGTGGGAGCACATTCTACTCCTCAATCTTCTCAAGTTTCACCGTGAAGTGGCGCAGGATGGGAGCCTCCTCCACAATGCGGTAGCCTGTGGTGATGTTCTTGGCCCTTGCCATCACGTTCTTCATTGCGGCTGCAATCACAGCCATATGGTTGTCGGTGTAGACCCTGCGGGGAATGGCCAGACGGAGCAACTCAAGGTCGCTGTAGCGATTCTCGCGGGTTACGGGGTCCCTATCGGCCAAAATGGAGCCAATCTCACAGCCACGAATACCTGCCTCAAGGTAGAGTTCAATGGCCAGGGTTTGGGCTGCAAAGTGCTCTTTGGGCACGTTGGGCAGACACTTCTTGGCGTCAATAAAGATGGCGTGGCCACCTGCGGGACGCTGGTAGGGCACTCCATAGCGGTCGAGCAACTTGCCGAGGTAGGCCACCTGACGCATACGTGCATCCAACGGCTCAAACTCGGTGTTCTCGTCAAGGCCCACAGCCAAGGCATTCATATCACGACCTGCCATACCGCCATAGGTGATGAAGCCCTCATAGGAGATGCAGAAGCGTTTTGCCACCTCAAAGACCTCTTTGGAGTTCAACGCAATGAAGCCACCCATATTCACAATGCCGTCTTTCTTGGCACTCATAGTCATCATATCGGCATAGGAGTACATCTCGCGGGTAATCTGCTTGATGGTCTTGCTGCCATAGCCGGGCTCACGCTTTTTGATAAAATAGGCATTCTCCGCAAACCTTGCCGAGTCCAGCAACAGGGGGATACCATAGGAGTGGCACAACTCGGAGGTCTCGCGGATGTTCTTCATCGACACAGGCTGACCGCCTGCGGAGTTGTTGGTGATGGTCAGCACGCAGAACGGGATGCGCTCCTTGGGGTAACGCTCAAAGACGGCCCTGAGTTTCTCCACATCCACCTCGCCCTTGAAGGGAATCTCCAACTGGGTATCTTTGGCTGCGTCAATGGTGCAGTCAATGGCGGTAGCCTTGCGCGACTCAATGTGGCCTTTGGTGGTATCGAAGTGGGAGTTGCCGGGCACAATATCGCCCTCCTTCACGAGTGCCGAGAAGAGCACATTCTCTGCTGCACGGCCTTGGTGGGTGGGGATGAAATACTCAAAACCGAAGATTTTTTGGATGGTTTCCTTCAGTGCATAGTAGGACTTTGCGCCTGCATAACTCTCATCGCCGGTCATAATTGCTGCCCACTGGTTGTCGGTCATTGAGCCTGTGCCCGAATCGGTCAGCAGGTCGATGAATACGTGCTCCGAGGCGAGGTTGAAGAGGTTGTAGTGAGCCTCCTTAATCCACTTTTCCCTCTGTCGGCGAGTGGAGGGTTTGATTGCCTCAACCGCTTTGATGCGGTAGGGTTCTGCATAGGGTAGTTTCATAGGTTTTTGTTAGTTTGGTTAGGTTAATGTTTTTATTTTGGTTTTTGGTTTTCACTGTTCGCACTTATTCCACGCCACGCACGGCATTGAAGTCGGCCAGCCTGTCGGCCTCCTCCAGCGAGTCCACACCATAGCCCACCTGCGACACCTCGTCGAAGTCGCGCAGTCGGTCGGCATCGGTAATGCCCTTAAGCCTTGCCGCCCCACTCTCTCCGAGGGCTATGGCCCTTGCAAGGTCCTCCTGCGTGGGCTCGTGTCCCACCACGTCGGCCACCATACCGAGTGCCCAATCGTAGGCGTAGGCTTGGTAGTGGCGTTTCAGGCGGGCGAACTCCTCCGAGAGTGCCTCGGCCGAGGTGATGGTGCCCTCCTCAAGGGCTGCCAAGATGCGCTCCATCTCCGCCTGGGGCATAAATTGGCCTGCGCAGTCTATCCAATGGCCACGCCCACAGACCTCCTCACCGGCCGTTTGCTCGCCTGCACCCTCGGTCAGGATTGTGCCCACATATTTGTTCAGAGCCGCACGGTAGAGTTCCAGTCCCTGCGCCACGGCTCGGCGTGTGATTTTCATACGTCCCCAGTTCATCTCATCGGGACTGTCGGCTGCAAGTAGTTGCTGGAGTATGCCAATGGCCCTCCCAAAGCGCACACCCACATAGGGGTTGCACTCCTCAAAGTTGATATTATCCCTCTTGTGTCCCTTGCGTTTATCCCTTGTCGCCCACTTGGCCAAGTCGCGCACCGTGCCGTAACTCATCAGGTTACGCCCCGGCATCAGGCGCGATGCGCCCTCCTTCTCCACAAGGTAGGAGTAGGGGAAATCGTCCGTGTCGGCGTGGTTGCGGTGGCGTCCCACGATGACCGTGAAGGCTCCGTTGCGGCAGGGCAACATTGTGTAGGCATCGCTACCGAACTTGGTGCCTCGCAGGTGGATACCCTGATGCACCGCCCCCGTACGGAAGAGGTGGTTGCTCTGGTTGGTACCACTACCCGCATTGAAGAACGAGAAGAGGCCCGCAATGAGCAACGACGAGGAGTGGTGCGACACCGTGAAGGGGCCCGCAAAAATGCTGCACGCCTCGCAGTTTTCCAGATGGGAGCCCGCAAACATCAGCGAGTCGGAGGCGGTGAGGTTTTCCACCACCACACTCTGGCCCACAAAGCAGCGGTGCAGCAGCGTGGAGTTGTCTACGTGGCACCCCTCGCAGCAAATGAAGTCATACATCTTCACATCCACACCCACCACCGAGGGCGACACCTCGGAGGATAGAATGGTACCATTGGCGAGTATGGACACGCCCACCACCTTGGCGGCAGGGCCGATGTTCACGCCACGAACAATCTTGCAGTCGCTCACCACGGCACCCTCTCCCACGTAGCCCATTGTGGAGGCAACACTGCGGGTGTGGGCCTCGGCAAGGGCGGCGATGGCAGCGATGGCAGCAGGTCGGTGGCGGTAGAGGGCCCACACATAGGCCGTCTGGGCAGTCAGCGTGTCGTAGATTTTCACGCTGCGGCCACCATTTTCGTTGATGGTGGCAACCTCCACTCCATTGCCGAAGGTAGACCTACCGTCCACCTCCAACACGCCCACATTCACAATGCGTGCATCGTTGGCGATGGCATAGTTTGCAATGTAGGACCCTATGTCCTTGATGGTTACCCTCGCTCCAATCTCCACACGCCCCTTGAAGCGGCAACGGAAGATGTGGTCGGTGGTGAACTCCTCCGACACCAATACCTGTTCCCACTGCTCGGCCGAGCAGCCCTGACTCTGGAGCCTTGCCACCTCCTCGGAGGTGAGTGAGCGAAGATTATGTAGACCTCTGCTTGTCATTCCATAACACCATTTGCAACTTACAAAAATAACAATTTTTAATTGAGAAGTGCAAAAATCGTGGCGATTTTTAGTCTCTTTGTCCAATTTCTCGAAAAGAATATGTACATTTGCGATTGCATTGACAAACGCACGAAAAACAAACAATACAAGAATATATTTCCGAAGTATGAAAAGAGTTAGAATTGCAGATTTGCTCGCCCTTGCGCCCTGCGGACAAGAGGTTACCGTGAAGGGTTGGGTACGCACCAAACGAGGTAACAAAAACGTGGCTTTCATCGCCCTCAACGACGGCTCCACCATCAACAACATCCAGATTGTTGTCGATATGGCTTCGGCCGACGAGGAGGTGCTCAAGGATGTTACCACGGGTGCCTGCTTGTGCGTACAGGGTAGGCTCGTGGAGTCGGTTGGCTCGGGTCAGCCCGTGGAGGTTCAGGCCGACAGCATTGAGATTTACGGTAAGGCCGACAGCACCTACCCCCTGCAAAAGAAGGGACACTCGATGGAGTTCCTCCGCGAGATTGCCTATCTGCGCCCCCGTACCAACACCTTTGGTGCCGTCTTCCGCATCCGCCACGCTATGGCCTATGCCATCCACAAATTCTTCAACGACAGGGGTTTTTACTATTGGCACACGCCGCTGATTACCGCTTCGGATTGTGAGGGTGCAGGTGCAATGTTCAACGTAACCACGCTGGACCTCAACAATGTGCCCAAGACCGAGGAGGGTGCTGTGGACTACTCGCAGGACTTCTTCGCTCGCCAGACCGCACTCACCGTGAGTGGACAGTTGGAGGGTGAGCTCGGTGCCCTTGCGCTGGGACAAATCTACACCTTCGGCCCCACCTTCCGTGCCGAGAACTCCAACACTCCCCGCCACTTGGCCGAGTTCTGGATGATTGAGCCCGAGATGGCCTTCTACGACCTTGACGACAATATGGCCCTGGCCGAGGAGTTCATCAAATATTGCGTTCAGTATGCTCTGGACAACTGTATGAGCGACCTTGAGTTCCTCAACAAGATGTTCGACCCCGAACTCATCGAGAGGTTGCGCAGCGTGGTGGCTTGCGACTTTGTGAGGCTCGACTACACCGAGGGTATCCGCATCCTTGGCGAGAGTGGCAAGAAGTTCGAGTTCCCCTGCACTTGGGGTTGCGACCTTCAGAGCGAGCACGAGCGTTACCTCGTGGAGGAGTATTTCAAGAAGCCCGTCATCCTGATTAACTATCCGAAGGAGATTAAGTCGTTCTATATGAAGCAGAACGAGGACGGCAAGACCGTGAGGGCTATGGACGTGCTGTTCCCCAAGATTGGCGAAATCATCGGTGGTAGCGAGCGCGAAGCCGACTACGACAAACTCAACGCCATCGTGGAGGAGAGGGGTATGAGCAAAGAGACTCTCTGGTGGTACCTTGACACTCGCCGTTGGGGCTCGGCTCCCCACAGTGGCTTTGGCCTCGGCTTTGAGCGACTGCTGTTGTTCGTTACGGGTATGACCAACATCCGCGATGTCATCCCCTTCCCCCGCACTCCCAAGAACGCAGAATACTAACGTCGACCGTCAACCGTCAACCGTCAACCGTCTTTTTTGGGCGGTTGGCGGTAGGAGGTTGGTTGTTCCAAACAAAACAAATAAACGAAGAACACCGTACACTACACACAGAAATTTTACGTTAAACATTAAAATCAAGTAGTTATGAGTTCATCGTTTCGTCAGCAACAAATTCTCCAACTCCAACAAAAACTCTCCCCGCAACAAATCCAGATGATTAAGTTGCTGGAGCTCCCATCCCTGCAACTCGAGCAACGCATCAAGCAGGAGATTGAGGAGAACCCAGTGCTTGAGGAGGAACGCCCACAGGAGAGTGGCGAAGAGCAGGAGCCCAAGGAGATTTCGGTTGATGACTATCTCAAGGAGGACGACACCCCCGCCTACAAACTCCACGCAAACAACTTCTCCAAAGACGACAAGAGGCGCACCGTCTACATCAGTGGCGGACAATCGTTGCAGGAGTCACTTGAGGAACAACTCGGCTACAAGGAACTCTCGCCGAGAGATTTGGCTGTGGCCAAATACCTCGTGGGCAGCCTTGATAGTGATGGCTACCTGCGCAGGGACCTCGTGTCGGTGTCTGACGACATTGCCTTCACCGTGGGGTTGGACATCAGTGTGGAGGAGTTGGAGCGCATACTCCGCGTGGTGCAGGAGTTGGAGCCCTCGGGTGTGGGGGCCCGCAACTTGCAGGAGTGCCTACTATTGCAACTCGATGCAATGGCTCCCCTCGGGGAGTCCCAACTGCTGGCTCGCCGCATCCTCTGCAACCACTTCGACGACTTCGCCAAGAAGCACTACGACAAACTGCTCGCCCGACTCGGAGTGAGCCGAGAGGAGTTTGCCGAAGCCATTGAGGAGATACGCCACCTCTCGCCCAAGCCGGGCAATATGTATGGTGATGCACCCGATGATGCCGCCCCCTATGTGGTGCCCGACTTCCTGCTCGACTACCGAGATGGAGAGTTTGACCTGCGCCTGAACTCCTACAATATTCCCGAACTGAAGGTCAATCGCCGCTATATGGACATCTTGCGCTCCTCGGTGGCGGGTGGTATGACCGGCGAACAGGACCAGGAGGCGCTGAAGTTTGTGCGCAGCAAGATTGAGTCGGCCAAGTGGTTCATCTCGGCCATCAAGCAACGCCACGACACCCTGCTGGCCACGATGACGGAGATTTTCGAGTACCAGAGGGACTATTTCACAGACGGCGACCCCAAGAGGCTCAAACCTATGATTCTCAAGGATATTGCCGACCTCACAGGACTGGACGTTTCGACCATTTCGAGGGTTGTGAACAGCAAGTATGTGCAGACTCACTTTGGGGTAATTCCACTCAAGAGCCTCTTCTCGGAGGCGATGCATACCGACAGTGGCAAGGAGGTATCCTCCCACGAAATCAAGCAAATTCTCTCGGAGTGCATCGAGGGTGAGGACAAACAGCACCCGCTGACGGACGAGACGCTGATGAACATCCTCAACGAGCGAGGTTACCACATCGCCCGCCGCACGGTGGCCAAGTATCGCGAAATGCTCAAAATACCTGTGGCCCGCCTGCGCCGACAACTATAGACGCGCACCCACCACCACTGCGCTCCTCAACCAATTACTTCTGCTATGTCCGTTTCAAAACGCACCATATCCCACACCGTGGCACGTGCAGTGTCGTTGGCGTTGCACCCATTGCTTATGGCGGTGTGGTGCGTGGCTTTCATAATGGCCACCGATGCCACCTCGCTTGTCTACACCCCACAGGTGAAGATGTTTGTCATCGGGGCTGTCTTTGGAATGGGTTGCGTGGTGCCCCTGCTAGTGTGGGCTGTGATGGTACTCTTTGGGGTTGCAGGCCCCACGGATGAGATGCTCAAGGGGCCCAAGAGTGGCCTTGTCTGCTTTTTGGTGGCGATGAGTCTGCTCGGTTGCGGAGGGGTGTTTGCCGACTTTGGGCTGCTCTTTATCATCCGCAAGGTGGTCAATACGTTGGCCATTGTGTGGATTGTGGAGTGCACCCTGCAAGTGGTGTGGCCACTCTCGCCACACACCACCACCCTCGGTGCTGTGGTGGGCATTTGGTGGATACTTCTCTATGTTGGCAACGTGGCCCTACTGCCCGCCTTTGTGGGGAGCATTGTGGCCACGGGTGCGCTCTGCACCGCACGCATCCACCTCAACCCCACGACCTCGCCGTGGCGCATAATCATCGGGGCTGTTACGGGCTTTGCGCTCGGTGCCACACTCTTCATTGTGCTCTAAAAAGTGAGGTAACAGAGGGGCACACGGCACGCTCCGTATCATTAAAATTTAAGGTAAAAATCTCTTGTGAGGGCCACATATTCGGGCGAGTAGCCCAGGTGGCCTTCGGGGGAGTGTATGACAAGGGCAGAGTGCTCGGTGGGCAGAGCCTTGCGCCCAAACTCAAGCAGTGAGCGTATGGGGGCAGAGGTCGCCTTGGAGCGCACATCCATACGCCTTGCAAGGAAGAAGCCGCATCGGGCCGCAGCGAGCACCATAGCACCCACCGCATCCGCAGGGAGCACCAACGACAAAACGCCCTCCGCGGTCAGCAACCGGGCAGCCGAATGGGCCAGAGACTCAAATGTTAGGGTTGTGGTGTGTCGGGCATTGGTGCGGGCGGTGTCGGGCGAAAGGAGCGAGTCCACAAAGTAGGGAGGGTTGCTCACGATGTGGTCGAAGAGTGCTGTGGGGGCATACTCCTGCACGGGGCACTCCACCACCTCCACACGACTGGCCCACGGAGAGTGTGCCACATTGGCGGTCGCCTCGGCCACACTTGGGGAGTCCACATCCACACCCACCACTTGCGCACCCCACTCGGCGGTGCGCTGTGCCATCATCAGGGCCACGAGTCCGGTACCACACCCAACATCAAGTATGCGCCCCTGGGTGGGCTCCACACGGGCCCACGCACCGAGCAACACACCATCGGTCCCGACCTTCATAGCCGAGAGTTGCTGTGTGATGTTGAACTGTTTGAACCTGAAATCGGCACTCATAGTCTTTGCTCTATCTCTCCCTCCTCTTATTCTTGGGTATCTTTTTTAATACCTGGGAGTTTAGGGAATTTAGGGAGTTTAAGGAGTTTAGGGTTTGCCCTTTCTGCTCTTTCTGCTCTTTCTGCTCTTTCTGCTCTTTCGCTCAAATACCCTTGTTGATGCCTGCGCCGAAGAGGGCGTAGTCATACTTCACGGGGTCGGCGGCATCAAACTCCCGCAGGGTGGCAGTGATTTCCTCCACCGCCTTCCAATCGCTCTGCCTACGCTTCAGCAGGCCCAACTCACGCCCCACATTACCACTGTGTACATCAAGCGGCAGGTAGAGTGCCGAGGCGGGTATCTGCTCCCACAGGCCGAAGTCCACACCGTGGGGGTCCTTGCGCACCATCCAGCGCAGGTACATATTGAGCCTTTTGCAGGCCGCCCCCTTCGCTATGGACGAGAGGTGTTTTTCCGAACGCAGTGGGTGGTCGAAATCGAAAAACTCACGGCGGAAGTCGGCCAGCACGGTACGCATATCGCCCGTGGCCACATAGTGGCTCTGAAACCACTCGCCAAGCGAACCGCTTTGCACACACAGCCTCCTTAGCGCCAACACAAAGCACCTCAAATCTTCGCCATTGAAGGTGCGGTGTACGTAGGTTTGCAGGGTGGCCAACTCACTCTCCGAGGCTCCCATAACAAAGTCGTAGGGCCTGCGGTCAAGGTAGTCCATCATTCGGTTGGCACTCTTCACAATGGCCTTGCGGTTGCCCCAAGCGATGGTGGCTGCCAGCAAGCCTGCAATCTCTCTATCCTTTGGGGCGGAGAAGGAGTGCGGTATGGATATGGGGTCGGGCTCGATGAAATCCACGCAGTCGTAGCGCAGGTAGAGTTCTTCGAGTAGTTCTTTGAGTTCGGGTTTGGTCATCGGAGTGTTCAGATTAAAAAGGATTATCGGGCGCCCCTACTCCTGCTCGCTTTGCAGTTCGCCATCCACAATGGTCAGTCTGCGGTCGCTCATAGCCGCAAGGTCGCTATCGTGGGTAACCACCACAACCGTGAGGCCCAACCTATCCCTCAACTCAAAGAAGAGGTTGTGAATTTCGTTGCGGGTGCGCATATCGAGGTTACCCGAGGGCTCGTCGGCCAACAACAAGCGGGGTTTGTTGATGAGGGCACGGGCAATGGCCACCCTCTGCTGCTCGCCACCGGAGAGTTGTGCGGGCTTGTGGGAGAGCCTATCGGTGAGCCCCACCACCGCCAACAACTCCTTCGCCTCGGCCTCAACCTCGGCGTGGGGCCTGCCGGCAATGAGTCCGGGGATGCATACGTTCTCCAGAGCCGAAAACTCCGGCAGCAGATAGTGGAATTGGAACACGAGGCCAATGCACTTGTTGCGGAAGTCGGCTGCGGCATCCGAGCCGAGCGAGCCCACATCCACGCCATCAACCACAATGCGCCCCTCGTCAAAGTCGGAGAGGGCCCCAATGGCGTGTAGGAGTGTGGTTTTGCCGGCACCGCTGGGGCCCACAATGGCCACCACCTCGCCACGACCAATCTCCAGGCTCACACCCTTGAGCACTTCCAAGGAGCCATAGCGTTTGTGGAGATTTTCCACTCTGATAATGCTGTTGTTGCTGTATGTTGTCATAATTTGTAGGTTTTTTCAAAAAGTTCAATGGTGGCACGTGCGGCCGCAACGTCGTGCACCCTCAATATGGCCGCACCCCCACGCAGACACTCCCAATGGAGAGCCGTGGTGCCGGCCAGCGCAAGCCCATCGGTAGGTTCCACACCCAAGGTGCGGCAGATGAAACTCTTGCGCGAAATGCCCGCCAACAGAGGGTAGCCCAATGCGCTGATGGTGTTTAACCCCTCCAAGAGGGCAAAGTTGTGTTCGACACTCTTGGCGAAGCCAAAGCCGGGGTCCAAGATGACCTCCTTCACTCCCTTTGAGGTGAGCCACTCGGCCCTGCGGGCAAGGTACTCCCTCACCTCGGCCACCACATCCTCATAGTGCGCAAGGCTCTGCATCGTCTGTGGCGTACCACGAGTGTGCATAGCCACCATAGGTGCCCCCCAATGGGCCACTACCTCCACCATACGCCCATCGGCCTCGCCTGCGGTGATGTCGTTGATGACCACGTTGGTCCACCTGCTCAGCACCGCCTCGGCCACCTCGCTACGGAAGGTGTCGATGGAAATAGTGGTCTGCGGAGCAACTCTGCGGGCCTCCTCCACAGCCGCCACAACCCTGCGCAACTCCTCCTCCACGGGCACCACCTCGGCACCCGGACGTGTGGAGTAGCCTCCAATGTCCACAATGTCGGCACCCTCGGCCACACACGCAGCCACACGCCGAGCCACAGCACCCACAGCCTCGCTCCTGCTCGGGGCGTAGAACGAGTCGGGTGTGGCATTCACTATGGCCATCACTCGGCGGTATGGTGCAGGGGTATTCATTGCGCTACTATTTAGTTTGTTTTCTGATGATTGCATCCACCTTTTTCACTTGGGGCAGCAGGGGCTCGGTGCCATCGTTGCAAATCACCACATCGGCCCTTTGGCGCATCTCACTGCGGCTCATTTGGCGAGCCATACGCTCCCTGACCTGCTCGGCCCTGGAGCCATCTCGGGCCACACACCTTGCCACCCTGACCTCATCGGGGGCATCCACCACCACCGCAAGGTCGTAGTGCCCCACCAGTGGCGAGGTGAAGAGCAGCGCGCTCTCCAGCACCACATACTCCCCCACTCGGCTCTCGGCCCACGCCTCAAAGTCGGCCACCACGACAGGGTGAACAATGGCGTTGAGCCTGCCCAGCAGGTCCTCGTTTCCGAAGGCCGCAGCGGCCACGTGGGCACGATTGAGCGCACCATCCGCATAGACTTCGGGGCCGAAAAGAGCCTTCACAGCGGCAACCACTTCGGGGTGGGAGTTCATAATCTCCTTGGCCCTCGTGTCGCTGTCGTAGACCTCCACGCCACCCACCTCGGCAAGCATCCTGCACACGGTGCTCTTGCCGCTACCGATTCCTCCCGTTATGGCCACTCGTTTCATTGCTTGGATATTAGGCTGTTGGCTACTGACCGTTAGTCATCAATCTGCACATAGGGCATTCGGCTCACCGACACAATCTTGATGTCGGCATTGCGGATGGAGAGTGCATTGAGGAGCGACTCGGGGGTAACCTCCCAAGTGTTCTCCATTCCGTCCACGGGGCGCAGCTCCACATCGGAGCGTTTAAGTTTGACGTGTTTGCGCTTGAAATACCTCGTGGAGAGGATGTTGTGTCCGCTACCCTGCACCACACACGTTACCCTGTGGCGGTCGCCCTCAACACTCACCACCACCGGCACCTCGGCCGTGTAGGAGTACTGCAACTTCGACACATACCACAAGATGAGCGACAATCCCAACATCACCAAAAAGAGTGGTGTAACCTTGCGCCCGATGTGGGCCACACAAAAATCCTTAACGTGCAGCCAAATTGTCTTTATCTTTCCCATAGTTATCGGTTTTACAACTGTTTGAGAGCCATACGAATAACTGCTTCCACTTCGGCGGTGGGGTTCTCCTTGAGCACCCTCTTGACAACCTTCTCCGAGGCAGCCTTGCCAAAGCCGAGCATACCGAGCGCAGCCAGAGCCTCCGAATAGACCTCCGAGGAGGCAGCCGCCAACGTGCCACCACCCACAGGGCCAACCTCCGTGCCCTCCACTATGCCCACAACCTTGTCCTTGAGGTCCACAATTATCTTTTGGGCGGTCTTGAGTCCGAGGCCCTTCACGTTCTTCAGCAGCACCGCATTCTCGGTGGAGATGATGGTGGCGAGTTCCGAGGGTGTGTAGGTGGAGAGTATCACACGTGCGGTGCCACCGCCCACGCCCGACACGCCAATAAGCAGTCGGAAGAGTTCCCTCTCGGTGCGGTCGGCAAAGCCGTAGAGTTGTTGGGCATCCTCCCTGACGATGTGGTGTACATACACAAGAGCTTCACCACGCCCTTCAAGTGCGGTGTAGGTTTGCAGGGATATGCTCACAAGGTAGCCCACCCCGCCACACTCAACCACGGCATAGGTGGGTGTCAGTTCGGCAATAAGTCCTCTCAAATAGTCGTACATAGTTCAAAAAATTGTTTATCCGTAGGCAAAGTTAATAAAAACCAAGGAAGTTGTGGGCTCATTTTCCGAAAATTTGTATATTTGCCATTCGAAAGCGAAAATTAACAAACAAAACAATAAGAACATTTTTAGGAATATGAAAAAACTTTTGATTGCGACTCTGGCACTCGTTATGGGCCTGACCGCTTGCAACAACGCACCCAAGGCCGAGAACGCAGAGGCTGCCGAGGCTACAACCACCACTACCACCACAGGCAAAATCGCCGTTTACTTCGTAGACCAAGTGGTTGCACAGTACCAGATGGCTATCGACAAACAGGCTGCCTTCCAGAAGGAGTATGAGGCAAAAACCAAAGACCTCAACGCCAGCGCACGCAAGTTGGAGAAGGATTTCAACGCTCTGCAGGACAAGGTGAACAAGGTGCTCATCACCCGTGCCGATGCCGAGAAAGAGGCCGCCAAGATTCAGGAGCGTCAGGCTGCACTTCAGGCTCGCAGCGAGAAGGCTTCGGCCGAGCTTGCCGAGAAGGAGCAGGTGATGACCAACCAGATTTTCAACGCCATCTTTGAGTATGTGAACGCACTCAATGCCGAGGGCGAGTATGACATCATCCTTGCCAGCCAGACCGGTGCTCCCGTGGTTAGCGTGAAGCCCGAACTCGACCTCACCCAGCAGATTATCGAGGGCCTCAACAAAGCCTACACCCCCGAAAAGACCAAATAGGGGTCCGGACCGATTGGAATAGGAACAAAAAACTCCCGATGGGCACTCGCTTATCGGGAGTTTTTTGTATATTTGTGGTGCTAACCTCCAAAACGCCACAGCCCTATGAACTCACTATTCCCTTTCATCGACAAGGTTGAGCATCTGCGAGAGTCCGACTCCCGTATGGCACAACTCATTGAACGTTTCGGCTACATCGAGCGCAACACCCACCGTCCACTCTTTGAGGCATTGGTGGAGAGCATAGTGAGTCAGCAGGTGGTTTCGGCCTCGGCCGAGCGCACAATGCGCAAGATTGTGGGTGCAGTGGGTGGCAATATTGCCCCCGCCACCATCGCCTCGCTCGGACGTGAAGGGTTGAGGAAGTGTGGAGTGGCAGCCCGCAAGGCCGAATGGATTGTGTCGGCAGCCGAGAGGTTTGAGTCCGGAGGTTTCGGGCAGGAGGAGTTGCAGAAGTTGAGCAACGAGGAGGTTGTGGACCGTCTGACCTCGCTGGGAGGCGTTGGGCGGTGGACAGCCGAGATGCTCCTGATGTTCTCGCTCGGCAGGGAGGATGTGCTCCCCACGGGCGACTTGGGCATACGCAAGGCCCTCACAGTGCTCTATGGCGAGCGTAGACTCACCACCAAGCGATGGGCCCACTACCGCAGGCTATTTGGCCCCTACTGCACCATCGCATCGTTCTACCTCTGGGCCTATGCCAACAACCTGCCCAAGAAGATGGCGGAGGTTACCATTCGCCCACTCGCCTTCGGCCGACTCAAAGATAGGCGCATAGCCTACGACTACTACCCCACCTCGCGAGGCGAAATGCTCGTGGCCTCCACCTGCAAGGGGGTGTGTCGTGTGGCCTTTGCCGACGACCGCGAGGAGGCCCTCGACGAGTTGAGGGCAGAGTTCAGGGGTGCCACCTTTGAGCAGCGCAGGGAGGAGTGCCACAAGCAGTTGGTGCGTTCAATTGAGCGCAAGAGCGCAACCGACCTCACTCTCTACTTGCAAGGCACGCCTTTCGAGCGCAAGGTGTGGAGGGAGGTGGTGAGGATACCCTACGGCATCACGGCGAGTTATGCCGACATTGCCGCACGCACGGGCTACACCAAGGCCTACCGCTCGGTGGGTAATGCCGTTGGGGCCAACCCCGTTGCGATTGTGATTCCGTGCCACCGCATCATTCACGCCGATGGCACCTTGGGCGACTACAATGCCGGCGCCGAGAAGAAACACACGCTCCTCGAGCGAGAGCGAGAAATCAACACCCTCATCTTATAGGGGAGGGCAGTAAATTATGTATGTATAACTATATCCGATAAACTCACAAAAAAGCGATAATGAGAAAACAGATACTCCTTCTTTTGGCCGGCTTGGTCTTCTCCACCTCGGCTTGGGCCTTCAACTACGAGGCCCTGGGTGTACACAGCCCGGCGATGAACAAAGAGGTGATGGTGAGCATCATCACCCCCGAGGGATACTCCCCCACCGCTGCCGAGCCCTACGATGTGGTCTACCTGCTGCACGGCCACAGCGGCAACAACGAGTCGTGGCACAAATTGGGCCACGTTGGGCCCTATGCCGACCAATATGGCATTATCATAGTCTGCCCCGATGGCAGCAACAGTTGGTATTGGGATAGCCCCGTGGACCCCACCTTCCGCTACGAAACATTCGTGGCCGAGGAACTTGTGGCGTGGGTAGACGCCACCTATCGCACCCGTGCCGACCGCACCGGCAGGGCCATCGCAGGTCTTTCGATGGGTGGCCACGGAGCCCTCTGGCTCGCCATTCGCCACCAAGAGACCTTTGGTGCCGTGGGTAGCACTTCGGGCGGTGTAGACATCCGCCCCTTCCCGAAGAGTTGGAATATGTCCGAGAGGCTCGGCACCATTGAGGAGAACCCCCACTATTGGGAGCAGTACACCGTCACCAACATTGTGGAGCAGATTCCCACCGATGGGTCGCTGGCGATGATTGTGGACTGCGGTGTGGACGACTTTTTCTACGGAGTGAATTGCGAGTTGCACGAAAAACTGCTCGCCCGTGGCGTACCCCACGACTTCTACACCCGCCCCGGCAAGCACAATTGGCCCTACTGGACCAACTCCATCAAGTTCCAACTCCTCTTCTTCGACAACTACTTCAAGCAGAATAACTAAACGCAAAAAACGATATATCACTATGGAATTCAAAGGACTTGTTTACAAGGTTTTGCCTGTGGTCAAAGGCCAAGGCGCAAGGGGCGAATGGACCAAACAGGAGGTTGTGTTTGAGATGCCCGATGAGTTTAACCGCAAGTTGTGCGTGGGCTTCTGGGGCGACAAGGCACAGGATGCAGCCACCCTCAAACCCGGCGAGATGGTGGAGGTGAGCATCAACCTCGAATCGAGGGAGTACAACGGCCGTTGGTACACCGAGGCAAGGGCGTGGAAACTCACCCGTGCTGCTGCCGAGCCCGCACCCGCTGCAGCCCCCGAAATGCCTCCATTCCCATCCACCGAGCCTGCCTACTCTGCCCTGCCCGAGGATGATATGCCTTTCTAATTAGTAAAGAGTAAATAGTAATTAGTAAATATTTTTCCTTTTGTTGCCCTTTAATTTACTCTCCCCTAAGTTAGGGGAGGAAAGGGAAAACTCACTAAAGGCCTTAAGGCCATTAAGGTCCTAAAGGCCCTTAAAGCCATTGCTATTTACTAATTACTCTTTACTAACTACTCTTTTTTATTAGCGCACCGATGAAAATAGGTATCATATCCGACCTGCACGGCACCTTTGACGACCACTTGGCAAAATTCCTTGCCGAGGTGGACGAGGTGTGGTGTGCGGGCGACATCGGTGGCGAGGGCGAGGTGCTGACGCAGTTGCGGGCTATGGGTAAGCCCGTGGTGGCGGTATTTGGCAACATCGACAACCACACCCTGCGGCTCACCTACCCCGAATGGCAATGCTTTGAACGTGAGGGCGCAAGGGTGCTGATGACCCACATCGGCTTCCGTGGTGGCCGGCCTCTGCCCGCTGTTGCGGCCCGCCTGCGCTCGTTGCGACCGAAGATTTTTGTCTGCGGCCACAGCCACATCCTGCGCATCTACTACGACCGCACCTACGGAGTGCTCTGCATCAACCCGGGTGCTGCGGGGTGCTATGGTTTCCACAGTGTGCGCACCGCTGTGCGCTTCGACCTCGTTGGGGGCGAGCCCTCCAACCTTGAGGTGTGGGAGAGGAAGAGATGACCATCAACGGTTGACATTTGACAATTGACGGTCGACGGTCGACGGTTGACGGTCGACAAAAAGATGGGCGCACCAATGCGGTGCGCCCATCTTTTTCATATCAGTCGTTACGACTTATTTCACTTTCTTGTAGAGAACAACCTCGTAAGTCTTAACGGTCTTACCTGCCTCGTCCAATTTCTGGTTCTGCTTAATAAAAGTTGCATAGATATCGCCCTTTGTATCCTTCTGCATATAAGCAGGGTAGCCACCATAGCTACTCTCACCAAGGTCGGCAGGATAGCACCAAGTTTGGGTGTCGGCATCAATAGTTGTAACCTTCATATGCTCTGCACCTGCATTATCGCGATACATAATAATAGGTTGGCCTTTGGCATCAAATTCAAAATCAAATGCAGCAGATGAATTCTGATTCTCCTTAATAGGCTCACCAACCCTCTCAAGAGTGTTGCCTACGAGTTTGAATAGTTGCAGGTACCAGCTACCAGCGCCATAAACCATCTCGCCAAGAGCAAAGTAAACATCACCATTGGCAAAGCCCTTCATAGTACCAAAGTAGGTCGCAATTTCAGTAGCCCTCTCATCCATCTTGTACTCGTTCACAACGCAAGTCCAAGCACCGGCCGAGTATTTGTAAACCGAAGTGGTCTTCTCGTTCTGGTTAGCACACATCAGATAGAGGTCGTTGCCGGCAACAGCCAAACGGTTGAGGTAGGTCATCTGGTCAGCAGCACGGCCTGCAACAGAACCAACGTGGCTCCAAGCCGAACCGTCCCAAATACCAACGTGCAAACCTCTCTTTACAACACCATAGTTTGTAAGGTCGGCACTTGCAGTTGTAGCAGCGAAGAGTTTGCCATCAGGAGTTACCTCAATGGGGGTACGCCAATTGCTCAAACCGGTGTGTTTTTCCATCTCACCCTGTGCGCCAATCATCTTCCAAGCAGTACCGTCGTACATCATAACGGTCAGTTTGCTCGAAACAGCATTGTCTGTATACATAGCATATACCTTGCCACCACGTGCAGCCAAGGTGATGTAGGTTGCACGTTTAGCCGAGAATGCGGGCTCACCAACGGTTACGAACTTGCTACCATCCCACTTCTTAACGGTCAGACGGTCGTCGGTAACATCATTTACGGTGCTGGTCTCGGTGTGAGCAACATAGAGGTCGCCGGTAACGGGGTCAATATCCATTGCATACTCTGCACGTGGAAGTTCTGCAATCGAGCCCACTTTCGACCACGATGCACGATAGGTATCGTTCACGCTCTTTACAACGTATTTCTTAACAATACCGGCCTTCGCATCAGTAACCACGATATCAACGGGGAAGGAGAAGTCAACGGTGGCAGTCCACCAAGTCTCGGTCTCAATACCTTTGCTGTTCCATACGGGCTCGTGAGTACCCTCTTGGCCGTTGAAGGTAACAACGTCATCCAAAGAGGTCTCAACCGACATTACAACCTCGGTCAAAGGAGCACTAACACTGAGGGTAGCAACACCATCTGCGCCAGGGGCAGCAGTGATGTCATAGGTAACTTTACCCTCGTTTTTGGCCACATAGATACCTGCGGATACCATCCCTGCAATACCATCGGTCGTTGCGGTGGTGAGGGTGTACTCTTTCGATACCATCGACACAACATCCTCAACTTTCACAACAACAGAAGCATCATCGCCCGAAAGGTCAAGTACCCACTCACCACTAACGATGGGAGTGCCATCAACGCTTGCAACGTCATCGGTAGTGAGGGTAAAAGTGGGAACAAGGGCGTTGGGCTCTACATCCTTGGGCAACTCGGGAAGTGCCACGAGGACGGTACCCTCAACGTGGTTGATTACTGCGGCATAATCACGGTCAAGCTCCAATGTAGGGTTGGCCTCAGCGGTAATGACAAACGATGCAAACTCGGCTTTGCCATCGGTCTTGGGGCCTTTCTCGCACGAGCACATCAGTGCACTAACGGCACCAATGAGAAGAGCAATGTGTAAAAACTTTTTCATCTCTTTTTCGTTTTAATTAGTTAGACTTGTGTTTTGTTTGTTTATGTTAATAAGTGTGATTTACTTCTTGGTGAATACGTAGCTACTGCGCAGGTGGTCGGGGCCAAGCAGGCCGATGTAGAACTCGCCAATGTTGCTCTCCACGCTCTTCAGCGCAAAGGTCACGGTGTTGTCCTTCGCAGGGTCGAAGTTCTCCGACTTCTTAAATTGCACCCTCACGGGCAGTTCGTAGGTGCCCGGTTTGAACGTGAGTGGACTCTTGGTGGTGGACTGAATGACAAAGTCCACACCCTCCTTCAAGCCATCGCCCACGATAACGTCGTAGTGCACCACAATGGGCTCGGTGAACCTCTTACAACTCAAGTTCACAAACAACTCCTTGGTGATGGTTGCTTGCGAGCCAACGTCGGCCTTGCTGCCACCCGCCTCATCACCTATGTACACAAAAGGTTTGTCGAGAGGTTGCGGTTCCTCATAGCAGCCCCACAGCGCAGTGGCTGCCAACACAATCATCGCTATTTTCACTATCTTTTTCATATTCTCCATTTTAACTTTCAAACTATTCGGTAGTGTAGCCATCATTCTGTTTCATCGCATCGTTGGTATCCATCTCGGTCTGGCAGATGGGAAGTGCGAAGCGGTAGTCGGGCCACGAGAGGTTCTTCATTGTGGAAGAAGAACTCTCGCCCCTCACAAGGTCGTGCCCCAAGCGGGTGATGTCAAAGAGGCGGTGACCCTCCATATTGAGTTCCCTCACCCTCTCGTTCTCAATGATTTGCAGCAACTCCTCGGCATCCTTGTAGGTGAGGGTTATCTCCTCCACCTTCTTGCCCATAGCCCTCGCTTGCAGTGCCTTGATGTCGTTGGCTGCCCCCTCCAAGTCGGGTGTAGCCTTGCGGCACAGGGCCTCGGCGTGGATGAGGTACATCTCCGAGCCACGCAACACAAAGAGGTCGGTGCGGCGGTTACGCTCGTCGGTGATGCTCTTGTAGGCGCAGTGCTTACAGAATGCGTTATAGTTGCCGGGGATCATCTCGGTCTCCACGCTCTCGGGGGTATAAACCAACAGCTCCTTACGCACGTCGCCCACCTCAAAGAGGTTAAGAAGTTTCTTCGCAGGCTCCACCTTGATGGTACGGCTGGGGTCGCACAGAGAGTTCATCGAGCTGCTCAAATCGTAGAAATTCAGGCGGAAGATGGTCTCACTACCCACCTCCGAAGCCGCATCGCGGAACATCGTAACATACTTATCGCGAGGAGTGAGCGTAATCTCGCCCATAACCTCCTCGGACATCTTGGCGGCGTTCTCCCAATCGCCTTTGTGCAGATACACCCTTGCTTTGAGTGCCTTGCAAGCCAGCGCATTTGCAAAGTAAACACTCTCGGGTTTCTGGCTATTGGCAAACATAGCAATCGACGCATCGAGATCTTTGAGCACCTGCTCGTAGGTCTGTGCCACCGTCGAGCGAGCAATCACATCTTCAAAGCCCGGCACCCACGTCACCACAGGCACTCCGAGGTGCGAAGCGTCGGGAGTGTAAATATAGGAGTGACCATAGACTTGGCAGAGGTCGAAGGTAACGAGTGCACGCACAAACAGTGCTTGTGCGAAAATCATATCAATCTCGGCCTTATACTGTGGGTAGCTCTCATAGAGCGGTTCGCCATAGTAGAGTATATTGTTGGCATTGGAGATAACATCGTAGCCCTTGCGCCACACGTTACGCGGGAAGCCTGCATCGTCGGCAGGAACACTCAGGTAGTCGAAGATACGAATGGTCCGCTCGTTGGCATTGAGGCGTACCAAATCGACCATATCGCCCATAATCTCCGGATAGCGCACATACTCGTCGTCGTAGAACTCGGCCAACGTACGGTGCAATCCCCTACCCGCAGCACGCAGACCGTCCATCTCGGCAAAGAATGTCTCAATGGTACTCTTACCGATGGTTGGCACCTCCAAGAAGCTCTCGCAACTGCTCAACGCCACGGTCGTCGAGAGTGCCAACACCATAAATATATTTTTAATATTCCTTTTCATATTCTCTCTGTTTACATTAGTTAGGGGGTTAGAAGGTCAGCGACAACTCGGCGGAGAAGGTGCGCGAACGTCCTGCACGGCCAAATGCGTAGTTCTGGTAGGAGTTCTTATAGGGCGAGTAGCCCGGAGTCCAGATGTATGGGTTGTCGGCCAGCAGAGTGACATTTGCACCCCTGACGCCTAACCTGTTGCACACTCTCTTGGGCACTGTGTAGGTCAACGACACGGTCTTAATCTGCACATTGGTACGGTCGTAGAGGAAGCGGGTGGAGCCCATCGAACCGAGAGCGTCGTTGTCGTTGACAATCTTCGGGTTGATAGACAAATCGCCCGGCTCACGCCAGTGTTCCATAGCATTCACAGAGGCGTTCTCCGAGATGGCCTCGTTACCATCGTCGATACCAATCGAGGAGCACATATCGTAACCGCCCAACTGATAGTTGGCCTGAATACGCAGCGAGAAGTTCTTGTAGCGCAAGGTATTGATAATACCACCCTCCAATATAGGCACTTTCGAGTAGTCGGGGTTGATTACACGGTTATCGTAGGAGAAGGAGAAGGTAAGGTTACCATTCTTGTCGTACCACATTGGCCTACCTGTTGCGGGGTCCACACCTGCCCAGCGTACCAGCCACCAGTGGTTCTTACTTGCGCCCTCCATCCACACGGTGTCGAAGAAGCCTGTGTGGTTACCCTTGTAGAGTTTCACAATGAGGTTGTCGTTGTGCGAGCCGTTGATATCGGTACGCCACTCGAAGTCGGGAGTCTGAACATTCACGGTCGAGAGGGTGAACTCGATACCGAGGTTCTGAATCTCGCCCACGTTGCGGGTTACGCCGTTGTCGGTAATTACCATCGAAACGCGTCCGTCGTAGAGGAGGTTGTCGGTGTACTTCTCGTAGCCCTCCACCTCCAAGGTAATCCTATCCAGCAGGGTTATCATCACACCCACATTGGTGGTGCGGGTATTCTCCCACGAGAGGCCGGGGTTGGGCACCTTCGAGATTGTTGCACCCATTGAGCCACCATAGGTGTTACCATCGCCATAGGCGTAGGAGCCCAACGCCGAAGAGGTATCCACACGCGAGTTACCGCTATTACCATAGGAGCCTTTGAATTTGAGCAACGTGATGACGCTCTTGTCGAACCAGGGCTCGTTGTGCATATTCCACGAAAGGCCGATAGCCGAGAAGTCACCAAAGCGAGCATACTTGCTAAACGAGCTATATCCCTGCTTACGAGCCGTCAGCGTGAGATAGTAACGCTGGTCGTAGGAGTAGGAGAATTGTCCGAGGTAGGACAACGAACGGGTATATTTCATGTTGGACGAGCCGTCGATGGAGGAGCCATCTGCATAGGCAATCTCTTTGATGAAGTCGTTGGCAAATCCGCGACCCGTAACATACATTTGGCGATACTCCTTGTGTACGAACTCGATAGCTGCCAGAGCGCCCACTTTGTGTTTACCGAAGGTGCGGTTAAAGTTCATACGGTTGATGGAGTTGGCTGTGAGCGAGAATACCGCTGCCCTGCGCGAGTAACCATTCAGGCCACTCTCCGACATACCATCGAGGGTATTACGCGAGTTGTAGATAGCCTCTGCGGTGGAGGTGTAGCTTGCACCATTCTGTGAGGTGAAGGTGAGTCCCTTGATGGGCTCCCACTCCAAACGTACGTTGGCATCACCACTGAAAGTTTTCTGGTTATTGTCGCTATACATTCTGTTGGGCACCTCATTGGAGTGGAACTTTGACTTGTAGAGTTCATACTCGCCCGTCACGGCATTCTTCCTATAATAGTAGTTATACAACTTGGGGGTTACGCCATCCTCCTCAAATGGGGTGTAGATAGGCAACTCCGTGAGGGTATAAAGGCCGTTGGCTGCGAAGAGTTCGTTGTTGTTGTAGGAGCCCGAGAGGTTGAAGTTCAGGCGCACGGTGCGGCTGAGTTTGTAGTCACTCTTACTACGCAACGAGATACGCTCCTGCATATCGCCAATGGTGGTGGAGTTCTGTTTGAAGTAGCTACCCGACACATAATTGGTCACGTCCTTACTACCGCCACTTGCCGAAAGATTCACCTGAGTGGTCTGGCCAATGCCATTATATACGTCGAACCAATCGGTGTCCACACCTGTATATTTAGTAAATTCGTTGTCACGATAGGGGAAGTTTTCGGGTTTCTCGCCCGAGTTCACCCACGCCTCCATAGCGTACTCCTTCCACTGCTCGGCATTCATATATTTGATGCGTGTTGCATTATCAAGCGAGGAGATGCCGTACCTCAACGCAACGTTCAGGCGGGTTTTCTGACTGCGGCCCTGCTTGGTCGTCACGAGAATTACGCCATTAGCACCATCGGCACCATAGAGTGCGGTGGTGGCGGCGTCTTTGAGCACTGTCATCGACTCGATATCGTCGGGGTTGATAAACGACAGAGGACTCACAGTGGTCGATGTACCAGCCACACTGGTCTTGTCGCCCGTGTAGATGGGCACACCGTCCACAATCCACAGAGGCTCGCTCGAAGCACTGAGCGACGCATCACCACGGATACGGGTACTATACCTCACACGGGTAGCGTCCGAGCCTTGCTCGATACTCACACCCGGCACAAGGCCCGCCAACATATTGTCGATACGCGCAGCAGGCATTTGCACCAGCGACTCGGAGTTCACCTGAAAAGCCGAGCCCGTCAGGTCGGAGCGTTTCTGCACCACGCCATAGCCGGTGGTAATTTCAATCTCCTCCATAACCGTTGCGCCACCCAACATTGCCACGTCGATGGTGGTACGCTTACCGATGGTAATCTCCTGGTCCTCCATACCCATATAGGAGTAGACCAACACGGTCTGGTCGGTGGCACCCTTAATTTTGATGACATACTCGCCATTCCTACCCGAAGCGATACCCGTTTGTGCATCTTTGACCATAACGGTGGCACCCACAAGGGCCTCGCCCGTGGTACCATCCACGATGCGACCCTTGATGGTGCGTTCTCCTTGTGCATAGGCCGAGGTGAGCGACACTGCAAGTGCCATCATCACCGCAAACACAACTCTGAGTCCAAATTTCTTCATATGTTTTGTTTGTCTAATTATTCAACGTGTCTGACATCTGAAACGACAACCTCACCGAAGGTTCTACTTGTCGAGTTTCTTTTCAATCTCCTTCAGAAGGGTCTGGTAGTGGGCTTTGGTGATACCCGAAGCACGCTGGGCAGCCCTCTCAAGGAGCGACTTGGTGCGCAGAATCTCACTATAGAAGTAGGTTTGGCTCTCGTCCACCACCTTCACATTCACATTACCCTGCATACCATAGCCCGCGGGGCCAAAGCCAATCTCGGCATTGTCGGCACCGGTCAGCAGTGCCGCCACAGCACCTGCGCCCTGCTCGTTCTCCACCCTGCGGAACTCCTCCGCATAGCGTTCCACCACTCCACTCTCGTCCAAGCCAAAAGCTATGATGTGGTCCACCGAGGGAGCATAGGCCTCCTCTGCCAGCGAAGTAAGGCTTGCCGATGTGTAGGAGGGGCTCTTGGTACCAGCCGTGAGCAATGTATTCACCCAGATGCGCTGTTTCATCCTATCGTGCTCGGTGAGGGCCTTGCCGGCCTGGGTAGGTTTCCACACCCAACCACGGCACTCCTCAATCCAATCCTCCAACGTGAAAGCCTCGCCATCGGCCGCAATGTGCGAGCAGAAGATGGTCGGCTTGTAGGTGCCGAAGAGAGCAACCGTGTGGTTGAAAGCAACCACGTCGGCCCTTGATGTGCGCAGGCGGAACATATCGGTCAACTCCCTGTTCTCAATCCACTCACAGTCGTCAATCTGCTTCATCGCCCACCTCAATGCCTTGCGCTGGTAGTCGGCCGACACGGGCACAGCCCTCTGCGAAGCCTGGGCAGCGTGGGTGGAGGTGAGGTAGATACCGCCCACATTGAGCAGCACAGCCTCCACGTAGCGGTTGTATTGTTTCACAAGGGCATTGTAGAGTCCCTCGCGATATTTGCCATAGCTATCAACCTCGTCGCCAATCCACTCATCCAAGTGGGCCACGATGTAGCGCAGGTTTTGCACGCCATACTGCGAAGCCTGCACGGGGTCATCACTCAAATCCTCCTCAATGGCGCTGGGGTCCATACGTTTGCTCTGCTGGCGACCATAGCGATAGGTCCTATCGCCCGCCTTCTCGGCCACCCACTGCTCCAGCACCTTTGCCTCGGCCCACATATCCTCGGCCTCGGGCACAGGCTTGTAGGCATACTCCACGAGCCAATAGTCGTAGGCACCCAAGTCGGGAGGAGTCAGTTTCACGCCCTTATCCTCGGGCTGGGCCACATAGTTAAACCTTGCATAGTCCATAATACTCGGTGTGGTACCATACTGCTGGGTGTACTCCACACTGCGCAACGACTCCACGGGCACCGCAGCCGAAGCCGCCATATTGTGCATAAAGCCCAAGCAGTGGCCCACCTCGTGTGCCAACACATAGGCCCACGACTCATCCCTCACCTCGGGGTCGAGGCGCAGGCTGCGCACCCTCTCGTCCACCTGTGCGGTCTGCACAAAACGCCACGAGTGGAGCGTGCTGACAACATCGCTATAGACAATAACCGATGCGTTGATAATCTCACCCGAGCGGGGGTCTACCCACGAGGGACCCATAGCATTGGCGGTGGTCGAAGGCAACCAACGTATGCAGGAGTATTTGAGGTTGTCGGGGTCAAACTGCGGGTCATCCTTCGGATAGTCCAGCACCCTTACGACATTCTTGAAACCAATCTTCTCAAAGGCTTTGTTCCACCTCTCGATACCCGTTTTGGCTGTACCGCGCAGTTCGGCAGGGAAAGCATCGTCCAGGTAGAACACAATGGGTTTCTTCGGCTCCACCAACTCGCCCCTTGCGTAGGCCTCCGCATCGGCGGGCTCTACCCTCCAGCGGTGAATTACCGAGTAGGTGTCGCTCTGCTCCGTGGGAGCATCAAAAGTAGTGCGGTTGGAGAGAAATATGCCCACCCTCGAGTCGGCCACCCTGGGACGAGCAGGCTCCTCGGGCAGCAACAAGATGGTGCGCGTAGCTAACACGGTGGTTGGCGCATCCTTCTTGAGCGTCAGCAGGCCCAGCACCGTCTGTGTTGTTTTGCCGGAGTGATAGGAACTAATCGTTATGTTGTCCTCAAAAGCCTTTGCCTTGCCCAAATGGAAGAGGTCTTTGTCCCACTTGATATTCGTGGAAATACCGCCGGAAGATTTGCTGGGAATGGGCGCAAGTCCCCCGTCGGTACTTTTCAGCAACGGAGTGAGCTCAAACACAGTGGCGGTGCTGTCGGGAGTATGGCAAGCGGTTTTGAACTTCATCAACACGGGGTCCAGATTGTTCTTCCTCATCGCCTCGCTCATAGCCTCGGAGGGTTTGTGGTCGGGAATAATGTTCACCTGCGTGAGGTAGACCATCGTGTCAATCTTCACAAAGCGGCAGTGGAGAGGTTTTTGGGGCTTGTAGCCCACCGAGCCCACACCCGCATCGCTAATCTCGCTGATGGTGGTGGCCACGAGCACATCCCTGCCGAAGAGCGAATCGTCCATCTCGGCATAAATCTTCTGACCCACCGTGTGGAGAGTCATAAAATCGCCCTCGGCGGTAAGACACTTGGTCTTGTCGCCAAAGAGCTTTTCATATTTAGACTTTGATTTTGCAGCCTTTGCTTCAACCGCAGTGGTGTCTGCACCCTTTTTGTTTGCCTTCTTGCCAAAGGGCCAAATTGCTGCATCTGCATTTGCAGACGAAAAAACCAACATAAGGGTTGCCAACAACCCGAAATTCATATATCTCTTCATAACCTTACCCGTTAGAATTTTCTTCCCTCGGTCGATTGACAACCACAGCCACCACACCGCCCCCGAAGAACACTTCCTATTGTAGCACAAATATAACCTTAATTCCGCAGCACTTTAGTTTAACTATTTTTATAAGTTCCTGAGCAACAAAAAGTTGCCCAGGATTTTGCCATGTCAGATTTTTC
>JAFVSY010000075.1 GCA_017503465.1 Tidjanibacter sp.
CACCTTAATTTTCAATGTTCCATTTTCAATTTTCCATTAACCCACCTTCGGTGGCTTTTAGTTGCTCTCGCTCGGCAAAGTGTGCAAGCACCCTCTGCCCTCGCTTACTCGCAACTTTCTCAATTCCCTCTATTGTAGCGTTTTAGTACCGTGTAGGCATCCTTTATGCCCAACTCGCCTGCCTTGCTCAGGTCGATGCAACCCTTGCGAGTATCCTTCATATAGAGTTGCACAAGCCCTCGGTTGAACCACGCCTCGGCCAACTCCGGAGCCAAGCCGATAGCCTTCGTGTAGTCCTCATAGGCGGCAGGCATATCGCCCGAGAGAGCGTGGAGGTTGCCCCTATTATAATATAGGTAGGCCACTTGCGGAGCCAACTCAATGGCTTTGTTGAGGTCGGCGATGGCGTCGCCATAGTTGTAGTGCCTCTCCACCACGTGGCCGGGCTTCATCTCCGAGTCTATGGAGATGCGGTCGGTGCGGTTGATGGAGCTGATGAAGTCAATCATTTCGGCCCTGGCTGCGGCTCGGTTGAGGTAGAGGAATGGGTTGTCGGGCAACAGTGCTATGGCATCCGATAGTAGGCCCACAGCCGAGGTGTACTGCCTCACGCAGAGTTGGCTGATGCCATACTTGAAGGCTCCCTGCCAACTCTCGCCCAGCGACTCACGCTCGTAGGCTCCGTTGAGTGCCGCCACCTCCTCCTCGGAGAGCGAGGTGTCGCCACAACTGAATACAATCTTGCTGTCGCCAACCGAGGCCTCAAACTGCTCCAGCGGCTCCACATAGTAGCGGTGTGCCTCCACGGTAGTGGGTGCAGTGAGGGTGAAGCGGAACATCGGGCGGAGCGTAATCTCCCCCTGTTCGCCCTCCTGCAACCTGCGCTCGGCTAACCTCGACTCAAACGACACGAGTTGGTTGAAGTGGCGCGAGGTGTCGGCATAGATTGAGAACTCATCGGGGTTCTCCTCCAGTCGGGCCTCATACTCCTCAATTTTGCGTGCGGCAATGGCTCGGTCGTGGTTGGCACCCGCCAGGTCGTAGACTCGGTCCTTGACGAGCGCACGTGAGAGGTAGGCGTTGGCAAAGTCGGGGTAGAGTTCTATGGCCTTGGTGTAGTCGCCCAACGCTTCGGCATAACGCCCCAACTCGCCATAGATGCCCGCACGGTTGAAATATCCCTTCACGTTGTCGGGTGCGTGGAGGATGACCTTGTCGTAGTTCTCCAACGCCTCGGCCCACTCGCCACGCATTGCGTAGACGATGGCCATATTGTAGTAGCCACCCACCACATACTCGTCCAACTCAACCACCCTCTGGTAGTCTTTGAGCGCCTCCTCGTAACGTTCCAGATTGCAGTAGACGATGGCTCGGTTGAAGAGGGGTTGCAGATAGGTGCTGTCGCACCGGATGGCCATATTGAAATTTTCCAAAGCCTCCTCATTTTTGCCCTCGGACATCAGCAACATAGCCTTCTGATTGTAGCCTTCGGTGTACTCACGGTTGGTGCGTATGGCCTTGTCGAAACAGCTGTGTGCCCCAAGTGTGTCCTTGAGGTTGAGCAGGGCCACACCACGGTTGATGTGGGTTTGAGCATCCTTGTCCGTGAAGCGCAGGATTACATCGAAGTCCACCAGTGCCCTGACGTAGTTTTTGTTGCGCAGGTGGGTTACACCCCTTGAGTAGTAGGAGTTGGGCAGGTCGGGCCTCAGGTCGATGGCTGCGGCGAAGTCGCCCACAGCGTCATCGTAGTTACCCAACTCGGAGCGCACAATGCCACGGTAGTGGAACGCTTCGGTGTAGACGGGGTTGAGGCGTAGTGCCTCGGAGAGGTCGGCTTCGGCGCCGAGCAGGTCGCCCAGCCCGAGTTTGGCATAACCGCGCAGATAGTATGCCTCGTGCGACTCCTTGTTGGTACGCAGGAGGATGTTGAGGATTTCTATGGCATCCTTGTAGTTGTCGGCTGCCAGGAAGTTGCGACTCGCCCACGATATGTAGCGCTGGTTGTACTGTGCGTTGGCAGAGCCTACACACAGTATGACCAATGTTGCTAATATGGTGAGCAATCGTTTCAATTCTTTTTTTTAGTCTAACGTCCAATATCTATCATTCAACATACCTCTCTGGTGCTATGCACCACCTCCCCTAACTTAGGGGAGGAGTAATTTTGAATTTTGAATTTTGAATTCTCAATTCTGCAACGCTGCCATTCGCTCCTTGAGGGCGGCGATTTTGGCTTCGGCATCACGCTGCTTGTTGCGCTCGTTCTCCACCACTGCGGCGGGAGCGTTGGCCACAAACCTCTCGTTGCCCAACTTGGCCAGCACGCCCTTGAGGAAGCCCTCGTAGTGGGCCAACTCCTTGGTCATCTTCGCAACCTCCTCCTCCACGTTGATGTTGGCACTCATCGGCACAAAGTACTCGGTGGTCTTCACGATGAAGGCAGCCGCCGTGGGGTTCTTCTCGCTCACCTCGGTGATTGCCGAGAGGTTGGCCATCTTGCTCACCACGCAGTTGTAGGCGGGGTGGTAGTTCTCGTCGGCAATAACCTCCAGAGCAACCTGCTCCTTATTGGGAACGTTCTGCTTGGCCCTGATATTGCGCACTGCGCTCACCACCTCCCTTGCGAGGTCAAACTCGGCGAGCATCTTCTCATCGTAGGGAAGTTCGGTGGGCTGCTCGGCAAACATAATGCTCTCGCCCTCCTTGCGCTCGGCAATGTTTTGCCACAACTCCTCCGTAACGAAGGGCATAAAGGGGTGCAACAGTTCGAGCAGTCGCTCAAAGAAACGCTTGGTGGCACGGATGGTGGCTCCGTCGATGGGCGAGCCCCACGTGGGCTTAACCATCTCCAGGTACCAACCGCTGAAGTCGTCCCAGAAGAGTTTGTAGGCGGCCATCATCGCATCCGAAATGCGGTAGGCGCCAAAGTGGTCGTTAATCTCGGCCGTGGCCTTGTTGAGCACCGACTCAAACCACTCAATGGCCTTGGCGCTGTGGTCGGGCTGTGCGGCAGCCTCGTCCACACTCCAGGTGCCCAGCAGTCGGTAGGCGTTCCAAATCTTGTTGCAGAAGTTGCGGCCCTGCTCGCAGAGGCTCTCGTCAAACATCAGGTCGTTACCGGCCGAGGTGCAGAGCATAAGTGCTACCCTCACACCATCGGCACCATACTGTGCGATGAGGTCCAGCGGGTCGGGCGAGTTGCCGAGTTGCTTGGACATCTTGCGACCGAGTTTGTCCCTCACGATACCGGTGTGTAGACGTGATTGAAGGGCCTCTCGCCTCGCCACTCATAGCCGGCCATAATCATTCGGGCCACCCAGAAGAAGATGATGTCGGGACCGGTTACGAGGTCGTTGGTGGGGTAGTAGTATTTGATTTCGTCGTTGTCGGGGTTGCGAATGCCGTCAAAGACGCTGATGGGCCACAGCCACGAACTGAACCACGTGTCGAGCACATCCTCATCCTGGCGAAGGTCGGCCAGTGTGAGGGTGCTGTCGCCACTCTTTGCCCTGGCCAACTCCAATGCCTCGGCCTCGTTCTCGGCCACCACAAAGCCACCCTTGGGCAGATACCACGCAGGTATCCTCTGGCCCCACCACAGCTGACGCGAGATGCACCAATCTTTGATGTTCTCCATCCAGTGGCGGTAGGTGTTCTTGTACTTCTCGGGTACGAACTTGATAACATCCTCCATCACGGCGGCCGTTGCGGGCTTGGCGAGCTCCTCCATTGAGAGGAACCATTGCATCGAGAGTTTGGGCTCAATGGCCACGCCTGTACGCTCCGAGTAGCCCACGTTGTTGGTGTAGGCCTCGGTTTTCTCCAGCAGACCTGTGGCCTGGAGGTCGCCCTCGATGACCTTGCGGCACTCGAAGCGGTCCATACCCACATAGAGCCCCACCTTGTCGTTGATGGTACCATCGGGGTTGAAGATGTCGATGGTCTCGAGGCCATATTTCTCGCCGAGCATATAGTCGTTCACATCGTGTGCGGGGGTAACCTTGAGGGCACCCGTGCCGAACTCAATGTCTACATACTCGTCCCTGATTACGGGCACACTGCGACCCACGAGGGGTACAATCACCCTTGCATCCTCGGGCAGGTCGGCATACCTCGGGTCGTTGGGGTTCACGCACACTGCCGAGTCGCCCAAGATGGTCTCGGGGCGGGTGGTGGCCACAATCAGACTGCGGTCGGAGCCCTCCACCTTGTAGCGCAGGTAGTAGAACTTACCCTGCGACTCCTTGTAGATAACCTCCTCATCGGAGAGGGCGGTCTGTGCCGAGGGGTCCCAGTTTACCATCCTCACGCCACGGTAGATTTTCCCCTTGTTGTAGAGGTCCACAAAGACCTTGATTACACCCTCGGTGCGAGCATCGTCCATAGTGAAGCAGGTGCGCTCCCAGTCGCACGAAGCGCCGAGCTTGCGGAGTTGCTTGAGGATGATGCCGCCGTGTTTCTCCTTCCACTCCCAGGCGTGGGCGAGGAACTGCTCCCTTGTGAGGTCGCTCTTCTCGATGCCCTCGGCCTTGAGTTTGGCAACCACCTTGGCCTCGGTTGCGATGGAGGCGTGGTCGGTGCCGGGGACCCAGCAGGCGTTGAGGCCCTGCATACGAGCCCTGCGGATGAGTACATCCTGAAGGGTGTTGTTGAGCATATGGCCCATATGGAGCATACCGGTTACGTTTGGTGGGGGAATAACGATGGTGTAGGGTGTGCGGTGGTCGGGCTCGGAGTGGAACATACGGTGCTCCATCCAGTAGTCATACCACTTGCTTTCAATGGTTTGGGGTGAGTATTTTTCTGCAAGTTCCATAATATATGTGTTTTTGTTGTTTTCTGTTCTGCGCCGAATAACCCACAAAGATACGGAATAGAATTGAAAATTGAAAATTGAGAATTGAGAATTAAGAGCAGAAAGGGTAAGAAAGAGTAATTAGTAAAGAGTAATTAGTAAAGAGTAATTAGTAAATACTTTTCTATGCTTTGGTAGCCCCACCAAGTGCTCCTCCCCTACGATAGGGGAGGTCGGGAGGGGTGGTCGAAATTGCGCTCGGCGACCCCGCCGAGCAGGGGGTGCCACGGAGTGGCGGGGGCGTCTGTCTTGGAAAGGGCAGAAAGAGCAGAAAGGGAGTTTAGTGAAGTTAAGGAATTTAGTGAATTTAGGGATAGAAAACCTCCCTAACCTTCCTAACCTCCCTAACCTTCCTAACCTTCCTAACCTCTCTAAACTCCCTAACCTCCCTTGCCCCTCCCTAAACTCTCAACCCTCCCTTAACCTTCCGCCCCTCTCCCTTCCCTTCGCCGTATTTTGTTAATAACTTTTTGGGTGCGGAAGACGTTTTGGGCACGAAAGTCGTTATATTTGTGGCGATTTTGCTCATTGTGGTGATTTGCCACATTGGGGTAAAACAACGTCGCAACAAGCAATGAGTTGCAATCACACACAGGTTTTGGAAAACTAACATTAAAATATGAGAAAGAAAGATAACGTAGAAGTAGAAATTGTGGCAGGCATCGGCGATGTGGCCGAGGGCTATCATCAGGTTATCCCCATTGTGGGCGACGAGGATGAACTCGCCGAGGGCGTAACCATCCCCAATGTACTCCCCATATTGTCGTTGCGCAGTTCGGTGCTCTTCCCGGGTGCCATCACCCCCATCACCGTGGGTAGGGAAAAGTCAATGAAACTCGTGCGCGACATTGAGGTGAGCTCGGGTGTGCTGGGTGCCGTGTTGCAGAAGGACGCCGACGTGGAGCAGCCCTCCACCAACGATATGTACCGTGTGGGTACCGCCGCACGCATCCTCAAGGTGCTCGAGATGCCCAATGGCAATCTCACCGTGATTCTCCACGGATTGGAGAAGATTGAGGTGCTCGAATATATGCAGACCGAGCCCTACTTCAAGGCCACGGTAAACATCCTCAAGGACGTGGCCCCCGAGCGCAACAATGTGGAGTTTGAGGCCCTAGTGGATACCATCAAGGACGTGGCACTCAATGTGATAAGCATTTCGCCCAATATCCCCAAGGAGGCCTCCTTTGCCATCAAGAACATAGACTCCAAGCGAGGAATCATCAACTTCATCTGCTCCAACCTCGACTTCTCCGATGCCGACCGACAGAAACTGCTGGAGGCTCCGGGACTGTTGGCTCGCAGCCGCAAGTTGTTGGAGATTCTCGTCAAGGAGCAGCAACTCGTGGAACTCAAGAACAAGATTCAGGCAAAGGTTAAGCGCGACCTCGACCAACAGCAGAAGGAGTACTACCTGCACCAGCAGATGCGCTCCATTCAGGAGGAGTTGGGCGAAACCGATGAGAGCGATATTGCCCGCTTGCGTGAGCGTGCCAAGGAGAAGAAGTGGACCGAGGAGATTGGCAAACAGTTTGAAAAAGAGGTGGTCAAGTTGGAGCGACTCAACCCCGCTGTGGCCGAGTACTCGGTGCAGATGAACTACCTCGAAACGATGTTGGAACTCCCTTGGGGTGAATACACCGAGGACAATATGGACCTCTCCCGTGCCCGCCAGAGGCTCGACGAGGACCACTTCGGTCTGGAGGAGGTCAAGGAGCGCATCCTGGAGCACCTCTCCGTCATCAAACTCAAAGGCGACCTCAAGTCGCCCATCCTCTGCCTCTATGGCCCTCCGGGTGTGGGTAAGACCTCGCTGGGTAGGAGTGTGGCCGAGGCTTTGGGGCGCAAGTTTGGGCGCATTTCGCTTGGTGGTCTGCACGATGAGTCGGAAATCCGTGGCCACCGCCGCACCTACATCGGTTCGATGCCCGGACGTATCATTGAGACCATCAAACGCTGTGGCTCCTCCAACCCTGTGATTATCCTTGACGAGGTGGACAAGGTGAGCCGCAGCAACCACGGCGACCCCTCAAGTGCACTGCTGGAGGTGCTCGACCCCGAGCAGAACAGCACCTTCCACGACAACTACATCGACGTGGACTACGACCTCTCGAAGGTGCTCTTCATCGCCACTGCCAACAACGTGGGCAACATCAGCGCAGCCCTCAGGGACCGTATGGAGATGATAAACATCGCCGGCTACATTTTGGACGAAAAACTCGAAATTGCCGAGCGACACCTTGTGGCCAAACAGTGTGAGGCCCACGGAGTTAAGCCCGAGCAGATGACCATTGACCGCAGTGTGATGGCTACCATCGTGGAGGACTACACCCGCGA
Source organism: Tidjanibacter sp. (assembly GCA_017503465.1). Taxonomy (GTDB): domain Bacteria; phylum Bacteroidota; class Bacteroidia; order Bacteroidales; family Rikenellaceae; genus Tidjanibacter. The sequence continues at coordinate 7,196 of JAFVSY010000075.1, forward strand.
GAGCGGTGTGCGCTCGCTTGATAAACAACTCGCCAAAATCGCACGCCATAGGGCCAAGCAGATTGGCTTTGAGGAGGCCTACGAGCCCGCAGTGAGCGTGGATGATGTGCGCAAGATTTTGGGTGTGCCCAAATTCCAAAAGGAACGCTACGACTTGGGCGGTATGGTTGGCGTGGTTACGGGTCTGGCGTGGACCGAGGTGGGTGGCGACATCCTCTACATTGAGTCGGTGCTCACCCCCGGCAAGGGCGTGCTCAACCTCACGGGTAACCTCGGTGATGTGATGAAAGAGTCGGCTACCATTGCGTGGGAGTGGACCAAAGCACACCACAAGGAACTCGGTATTGCGACAGAACTCTTTGAGAAGCAGGATATTAACATCCACGTGCCCGAGGGCGCAATTCCCAAGGATGGCCCCAGCGCAGGTATCACAATGGTTACGAGCATTGTGTCCACCTACACGGGCCGCAGGGTTACCGAACACCTTGCAATGACGGGCGAGACTACCCTGCGTGGGCGAGTGCTCCCCGTGGGAGGTATCAAGGAGAAGATTTTGGCCGCCAAGAGGGCCGGTATCAACCACTTGGTGCTGTGCGAGGACAACCGCAAGGACATCTCGGAGATTAAGGCCGACTACCTCGAGGGGCTCACATTCTCCTACGTCCGCACCGTGGACGAGGTGCTCGCTCTCGCCCTGCAATAGAATTCAGAATTCAAAATTCAAAATTCAAAATTGACAAACCCCTCCGCCTACGGCACCTCCCCTAACTTAGGGGAGGAGTGGTCGTAGGTCCCCCTCTAAGTTAGAGGGGGGGCCACGGAGTGGCGGGGGCGTCTGTTTGGGAATTGAGAATTGACAAAACAAAGTTTTGTCTAAAATGCTCCCACTCGGCAGAGTCTGCAAGCAGCCTTTGCGCTCGCTTACTCGCATTTGCGAGAATTGACAAAACAAAGTTTTGGCAGAAACAAGCAGAAAACCAATAATTTTCAATTTTCCATTTTCAATTTTCAATTTTATTTGTATCTTTGCGCGCTTCTTTCCCGAAGACAACCGAGGGAAAGTCTACACATAAAGTCTAACTTTTTAACAAACAAAAACTTAACAAACAATGGAAAACAACAAACACATTGCCAACGAGAACTTCGACTGGAATGCTTACGAAACCGATGCCGACCTCTATGGTCAGATGGGTCGCGAGGGCGCAGCTGCTGCCTACGACCAGTCGCTCAACAACATCACCGCAGGTGAGGTAGTAGAGGGCGTGGTTACCTCAATCAACAAACGTGAGGTTATCGTAAACGTTGGTTACAAGTCGGACGGTGTAATCCCCGTAACCGAGTTCCGCTACAACCCCGAGCTCGCAATCGGCGAGAAAGTTGAGGTTTACGTTGAGAATGCAGAGGACAAAAAAGGACAGCTCATTCTTTCGCACAAGAAAGCTCGTCAGCTCAAGAGCTGGGACCGTGTTAATCAGGCTCTGGAGAACGACGAGATTATCAAGGGCTTCATCAAGTGCCGCACTAAGGGCGGTATGATCGTGGACGTATTCGGCATCGAGGCCTTCTTGCCCGGTAGCCAGATTGACGTTAAGCCCATCCGCGACTACGATATTTACGTTGAGAAAACTATGGAGTTCAAGGTTGTTAAAATCAACCAGGAGTTCCGCAACGTTGTTGTTTCGCACAAGGCTCTCATCGAGGCCGAGCTCGAGCAGCAGAAGCAGGAGATTATGTCTCGCCTGGAGAAAGGTCAGATTCTCGAGGGTACCGTTAAGAACATCACTTCCTACGGTGTATTCGTTGACCTTGGCGGCGTAGACGGTCTGATTCACATCACCGACCTTTCGTGGGGCCGCGTAAACCACCCCGAGGAGGTTGTTGCTCTTGACCAGAAGATCAACGTTGTTATTCTCGACTTCGACGACCAGAAGAAGCGTATCGCTCTCGGTCTGAAGCAGCTCACCGCTCACCCCTGGGAGGCTCTGGATGCAGACCTCAAGGTTGGCGACAAGGTTACCGGTAAGGTGGTTATGATGTACGACTACGGTGCATTCGTTGAGGTTGCTCCCGGTGTTGAGGGTCTTATCCACGTTTCGGAGATGTCGTGGAACCAGCACCTCCGCTCCGCACAGGAGTTTATGAAGGTTGGTGACGAGATTGAGGCAGTAGTTCTGACCCTCGACCGCGAGGAGAGGAAGATGTCGCACGGTATCAAACAGCTCACCAGCGATCCTTGGGAGGCTATCGAGGA
>JAFVSY010000076.1 GCA_017503465.1 Tidjanibacter sp.
ATTTTGAATTTTGAATTTTGAATTCCAAATCAGACTGCTGACTGCTGAAAACTAATCTCTGTGTGCGGTGGCGAGGGTGGCTACACTGATGCGCACATCGGGCACGCTGCGCAGGATGGCAAGGGCGCAAGAAGAGATGGTTGCACCCGTGGTGAAAACATCGTCCACGAGCAGGATGTGCTTGCCCGCAAGCCTCTCGGGGTGGCGCACCGCAAAAATCTCCCTCACATTGTCCCAACGCTCCGAACTGCGCGTGAGCGTTTGGCTGGGGTTGTGGCGCGTGCGCACCACGTTGCCTATGGAGATTGGCACACCCAACACCGAGGCTATACCCTCCGCAATGTAGTCGGACTGATTGTAGCCACGGCGCAACTTCTTGCGTGGGTGCAGAGGTATGGGCACCACCACATCCACCCCGTGGAAGAGTTCGCCGGCGAGGAGGTCGTGGCCCACCCACTCGCCAAAACTACGTGCCGTGCGCCAATGACCGCGATATTTGAAGTTGTGTATGGCCCTGCGCCAACCGCTTTCGGCGGAGGGGAAGTAGATGAGTGCGGAGGCTCGCTCCACAGGGACTATGCCCCAGAAAGTGCGGTAGAGCGAGTTGTCCACATCGTGGGAGTAGCCTGTGAGTGGTGCTGTGAGCTTGCAGTGGGTACACACGCAGCTCTCGCCCTCGAGGAGCATAGCCCCACACACGGGACACACCCGAGGCACAAAGAGTCCGATAAGGTCGCTAAAGAGATTTTTCATAGACACACACAACGCCCACACTGTTTTTCCACTACTGCGGGTCCACATTCACCGCCACCGCAATGCGCCTTACCACCTTGTCGCGAGCAAACTCCACAAGGGCCTCGCGGATAAGACTCTTGACCTCCGAGGGTGAGCGACCTCGCTCAATGCGCACCACAATCTCCATAAAGAAGTTTTCGGCCGTGCGCCCAACGGGTGGGATGTGGGCATCGGTAACGGCTTCGGGACCAATGAGTTCTTTCAGACGAGAAGCCAACCTGCGGGCTCCGTGGAGCAGCAGTTCATAGGAGTTGTACTTGAGCGACAACACCACCAATCGGGCGAAGGGCGGATAGCCGAAGGCCTCTCGGTCGCGCATCTGACTGCAAAACATTGCGTAGTAGTCGCCACGTGCGGCCTGACGTATGGTTGTGTTCTCGGGCTGTGAGGTTTGTATGATTGTGCGCCCACGGTCGTCCTTTCGCCCCGCACGGCCCGCAATCTGTACCAGCGTTTGGAAGGTGCGCTCATCGGCACGGAAGTCGGGACGGGAGAGCAGATTGTCGGCATTGAGTACGCCAACGACCGACACACCCTCAAAATCAAACCCTTTGGTTATCAGAGTTGTGCCAACGAGGATATCGGTCTGCCCACTCTCAAAACTATTGATGATGGAGCGCATACGCCCACCCGAAGAGGCGGTGTCGCCATCGAGCCTTGCCACCCTTGCCGTGGGAAACAACTCCTGCACGGCCTCCTCGATTTTTTCGGTACCGAAACCCTGCGGTTGTGGCTCAGCGGTGTGGCACGAGGGGCACTTGGTGGGGGCTGTGGAGGTGTAGCCGCAGAGGTTGCAACGCATCTTGCGGTCGCCCTTGTAGAATGTGAGGGTTACGCCACACTTGGGGCACCTACCACTCCATCCGCAGTCGGGACACTCTATGTAGGGGGCAAAACCACGCCTGTTTTGGAACAACATAACCTGCCGTCCTTCGGCCAAGGCTGCGCCTATCTCATCGGCCAACTCCTTGTTGATGTGCCCTCGTCGCTCGCCTCGCTTGGCACTACGGATGGTGTCGGAAATCATCACCCAAGGCAACTCTCCCTCGCCATATCGTTCCCCCAGGGCCACGTAGCCATACTTGCCGATGCGTGCATTCTGGAAACTCTCCAACGAGGGCGTGGCACTTCCGAGCACCGTTTTGGCACCGAGGTTGCTTGCCATCCACACAGCCGTATCGCGGGCCGAGAAACGTGGGGCACAATCCTCCTGCTTGTAGCTGCGGTCGTGCTCCTCATCCACAATCACAAGGCCGAGGTTTGCCAATGGCAACAGTACCGCCGAGCGAGTACCCACAACGATGTGGCCACCCTCGCTACGCGAGAGTTTGATGTAGACCTCCGTGCGGGCACGTGGGGTGAGGTGGGAGTGGTAGACTGTGAGGTCGCCCTCAAAGGCCTCCGACAGGCGACCTATGAGGTGTTCGGTGAGGGCCAATTCGGGCACCAGATAGAGCACCGAACGTCCCTCCTCAAGGGCTTGGGCCGCCAGCGATATGTAGAGTTCGGTCTTGCCACTGCCCGTAACTCCGTGGAGCAACACGGTGTTGTGGCGAGCGAGTTCGCTGTGGAGTTTATCAAGCGCCTGCTGCTGTGCCTCGGAGAGGTTGCGCCTGCGCTGGAGCGATGCGAGGTAGTGCTGTGGAGTACGTTCATAGAAGGTGGAGACCAACAGACCATCCTCAATGAGGTGGTTCACAATGGGTGTGGAGGCCGCAAGTGCCTTGCGGGGTACCTCGGCATCGAGTCGGTCGGTACCGGCCACCTCAAAGAACTCCATCATTGCGGCATAGCGGGCCTTGCGGCGTGGGAGCAACGCATCGAGAGCCTCCGAGAGGGCCTCCTCCTTGCGCAATGAGGGGGCAAGCGAAAGGTATTGCACCTCGCCCAACGAGAACACCCTCTCGGCAAAGAGGTCGTCGGTGGTAGCGGAGGGCTTCAGGAGCGATGGCAGAGCAGCCCTCATAACCTCACCCTCAGAGCACATATAGTAGTCGGCAATCCACTCCCACAGGGCGAGTTGTTCGGCCGAGGCGAGAGGCTCACTGCGCACCACGCCCATAACCTCGCGAATCTTCTTGTAGGGTGGCCTTACGGTGTGTATGCGCTTGATTATGCCGGTATAGATTTTGGTCCCAATGGGCACCTCCACCCCACTGCCAACCGCAAAAAGGTCGGCCATATCGGGGGCTATGGCAAAGGTCAAAGGCCTCAAAGCGAGGGGCACAACTATGTCGGCATAAAGATTTTCCACCTTTGGATGCAAATTTGATTGAATAATTTAGACAAAAATATGAAAAAATCGGGAGAAAAATGCGTACCTTCGTGGACGAAATACGAAATAATATTATTGACGCGTAATGACGATTGCGAAATCAAAATTCAACGATGCGGCAAAGTTGGTTAGGGACTTTGTTATCATCACCCTCGGCGTGGCCCTCTATGCCTTCTCGTGGACAGGTGTGATTATGCCTGCCGATGGAGTTGGTGGTGGTGCCACAGGTTTTTCGCTGCTGGTCTACTATATGACCGGTGGAGCCAACGGAGGTGTGCCTATTGGTGTTACATTCATCATCTTCAATGCCATATTCCTCGGAATATGCGTGGTGTTGCTCGGAGCCAAGTTTGGCATCAAGACCATCTATGCCATTGTGGTAACCTCGCTGATGATGACTCTGTTTCAGGAGTTGTTGCCACCCGATGCCAACGTGCTCGGCCTGGCCGATGACCGCCTGCTGTCGTCAATCCTCGGCGGTGCCCTCTCCGGCATTGGCATTGCCACCTGCTTGCTTGTGGGCGGCAGCACCGGAGGTAGCGACCTCATTGCGATGATTGTCTGCAAGTTCTACAACGTGAGCTACAGCCAGGTGGTTGTGGTTGTGGACATCTTCATCATCGGAGCCTCCTACTTCATCTTCCACGATTGGGCCACCACCATCTATGGTTTCATCGTTACGGCCGTGTTTGGCTACACCAGCGACCTGGTGCTGTCGGGCAACAAGCAGTCGTTGCAACTCTTTGTCTTCTCAAAGGACTACGCCAAAATTGCCGATATGATTACGATGCAACTCGGTCGTGGTGCCACCATCCTCGATGGCACCGGTTGGTACTCCAAGCAGCCTGTGAAGGTGGTGATGCTCATCTGCCGCAGGAGCGAGATGGGTATGATGATGCGCAGTATCAAGAGCGTGGACCCCAAGGCCTTCATCTCGGTGGCCAACGTTATGGGTGTCTATGGCGAGGGCTTCGACAAGTACAAAATGCCCAAGAAGGCGGGCGAAATCAAACCCGTCAAACACAACAACGACAGCTTGGTTTAGCCGTTAGCTGTTAGCCATTAGTGCCACTATTGATTGGGTGTGGCAGCGGAGAAAAAAAATCAGAGTAAGAAACACGAAAAAACTACATACATCAGACAATGGAAACAAAGAAAGAATACAAAAGATATTTGGTAACATCGGCACTTCCCTATGCCAACGGCCCCGTGCACATCGGCCACTTGGCGGGTGTGTATGTGCCTTCGGACATCTACGTGCGCTACCTGCGCTTGCGCGGTAGGGACGTAGTGTGGGTGTGCGGTAGCGACGAGCACGGTGTGCCCATCACCATCAAAGCACGCAAGGAGGGTGTAACCCCACAGGACGTGGTGGACAAGTACAACGACATCATCAAACGCTCCTTTGAGGGCCTCGGTATCTCGTTCGACATCTACTCGCGCACAACCTCACCCACCCACTACCAAACCGCCTCGGAGTTCTTCCGCACCCTCCACGAGAAGGGTATCTTCACCGAGGCCACCTCGCAGCAGTACTACGATGAGGAGGCCAAAACCTTCCTCGCCGACCGCTACATCACCGGCACCTGCCCCCACTGCCAAAGCGAGGGTGCCTATGGCGACCAGTGCGAGAAGTGTGGCTCCACACTCAACCCCACCGACCTCATCAACCCCAAGAGTATGATTTCCGGCTCGGCTCCCGTGATGAAGGAGACCACCCACTGGTATCTGCCACTGGACAGGTATGAGGGCAAACTGCGTGAGTGGATTTTGGAGGGCCACAAGGAGTGGAAAACCAACGTCTATGGTCAGTGCAAATCGTGGCTCGATATGGGCCTTCAGCCCAGGGCCGTGAGCCGCGACCTCAACTGGGGTATCCCCGTGCCCGTGGAGGGTGCCGAGGGCAAGGTGCTCTATGTGTGGTTTGACGCACCCATCGGCTACATCTCCGCCACCAAAGACCTCACACCCGAGTGGGAGAAGTATTGGAAGAGCGAGGACACCAAGATGGTACACTTCATCGGCAAGGACAACATCGTCTTCCACTGCATCGTGTTCCCCACAATGCTGATGGCCCACGGCGACTACATCCTGCCCGAGAATGTGCCCGCCAATGAGTTCCTCAACCTCGAGGGCGATAAAATCTCCACCTCCAAGAATTGGGCTGTGTGGCTCAATGAGTACCTTGAGGAGATGCCCGGCAAGCAAGACGTGCTCCGATATGTGCTCTGCGCCAACGCTCCCGAGACCAAGGACAACGACTTCACTTGGAAGGACTATCAGGCTCGCAACAACAACGAACTTGTGGCCGTGTTGGGCAACTTCGTAAACCGTGCTCTGGTGCTCACCCACAAATACTACGGTGGTGTGGTACCCGAGGCAGGCGAACTCACCGACTACGACAAAGAAATCCTTGCCGAGTTGCCCAAAATCAAGGTCGCTCTGGAGGAGAACATCGAGACCTACCGCTTCCGTGAGGCTCTCAAGGAGGCGATGAACATAGCCCGCTTGGGCAACAAGTACCTGGCCGACACCGAGCCCTGGAAGGTGGTTAAGACCGACCCCGAGAGGGTTAAGACCATCCTCAATGTGGCTCTGCAAATCGTGGCCAACACCGCTGTGGCCATTGAGCCCTTTATGCCTTTCAGCGCAGAGAAGATTACCTCAATGCTGGCGGTGGATAGGCTCCAGTGGGATATGATTGGCCGTACCGACATTGTGCCCGCAGGACACACCATCGGCAAGGCAGAGTTGCTCTTCGAGAAGATTGAGGACGAGGTGATTGAGCGTCAGGTGAAGAAACTTGCAGATGCCAAGGCTGCCAACCTCGCAGCCAACGCCGAGGTGCCCGAACAGAAAGAGAGCGTAACCTTTGACGATTTCGGCAAGATGGACATCAGGGTATCGACCGTGGTGGCTGCCGAGAAGGTTGCCAAGACCAAGAAACTCCTCAAACTGACGGTGGACACCGGCATCGACACCCGCACCATCGTGTCGGGCATTGCCGAATACTACACCCCCGAGGAGTTGGTGGGCAGGCAGATTTTGGTGCTCGTAAACTTGTTGCCGAGGGAACTCAAGGGTATCACCTCGCAGGGTATGATTTTGATGTCGGCCGACGCTACCGGCCGCCTCACCCTGCTGGCCCCCACCGACAAGGTGCCCAACGGCTCGCAGGTGGGATAGTCTGCAACCAACACCAACGAGGCCCACGATTTCCGAAAGGATTGGCACATTGGCAATAACCAAAAAACCTTAAAACCTATATACTACTACAACGAGATGAAAGAGATTAAATGGCAAGAGCTCGGTTTTAGCTACGTAAAGACCGACTACAACGTGCGCTGCGTGTGGAAAGATGGCGCTTGGGGCAAGGTGGAGATTAGCGACAGCGAATACCTCCCCATCCATATGGCCGCCACCTGTCTGCACTATGGCCAGGAGGTCTTTGAGGGCCTCAAGGCTTTCCGTGGCGTGGATGGCAAGGTGCGCATCTTCCGCTTGGAGGAGAACGCCAAACGTATGCAACGCTCGGGCGAGTATCTGAAGATGCAGGTACCCAGCGTTGAACTCTTTGAGGAGATGTGCGTGAAGGCCATTCAGGCCAACTCAGAGTACATTCCTCCCTACGGCACGGGTGCTTCGCTCTACCTGCGCCCGCTGCTTATCGGCACAGGAGCACAGGTGGGTGTAAAGGAGTCCACCGAGTACACCTTCATCGTGTTCGTAACCCCCGTGGGTCCCTACTTCAAGGAGGGCTTCAAGCCCATCACCGTAACCTTGGAGCGCATCTACGATAGGGCTGCACCTCGTGGTACGGGCCACACCAAGGTGGGTGGCAACTACGCCGCCTCCATCGGTTCCGGTTCAAGGGCCCACGCTGCAGGCTTTGCCAACTGCCTCTATCTGGACCCCAGCGAGAAGAAGTACATCGACGAGTTTGGTGCCGCCAACTTCTTCGGCATCAAGGATGGTGCCTACATCACGCCCGACTCCACCTCGGTGCTGCCTTCGATTACCAATATGTCGTTGCGCACGCTGGCCGAGGACCTTGGTCTGAAGGTGGAGAACAGGAAAATTCCCGTGGAGGAGTTGCCCACCTTTGAGGAGGTTGGTGCTTGTGGCACAGCTGCTGTGATTTCGCCCATCGGCCGCATCTTCGACCCCAAGACGGAGGAGTATGTTGAGTATGGCACCGAGGCAGGTCCTTGGAGCGTGAAGCTCTACACCCTGTTACAGGACATTCAATATGGCCGCACGGAGGACCCCCACGGCTGGATTACCTACGTGGAGGCATAGGCCTGCGCCGTCGAGTCTACCAAACAGAAAGTAGGGTGTGTCTACTGCAGACACACCCTACTTTCTGTTTGAAGTCAGACCTACTCCCTACCTCAGGCGCAGAGGTAGAGTGGCTCGGATGTCGTCCGAGGCACTGCCGAGTGAGATTGTGAAGGCACCCTTCTCGGCACGCCAAGCGTGGACCTTGTCGTCGAAGAAACAGAAAGCCTCATAGGGGACCTCTATCTTCACCCTCTTGCTCTCACCACACCTTTTGGCAAACCTGAGGTTGTGGGCCACCGTCGCTTGGGTGTCATTTGGGCCTCTGCCGACAAACCACCTTGCTTATTGGAGCGCTGTCCGTAGCGAAAACAAGGCTTCTGTGTCCTAATCATCTACTCCATATACTGAAGATAGGAGTGGTCTGTTATGATCTTGTAATCGGCAACGTGAAGATTGAAAAACTTACCCAAACCCATATTGGGACTACACTCTAAAACCTTATTCTCTTTGGTGGCATTGTGATTACCAAAGCCGACAGTAAGACTCATAACATCGGAGTTGAAATTGCCCTCGGACTTGAAGGCAACGTGTTTGTCACCACGTTTCGAGTACCAATAGGCGAAGCAGTTGCTAAATGTGCTGTGTCCACCACCCCTCACAAGGAACCCTGTGCAGAACTCATCGCTATAACAAAAATCGTAGAAATTCGTATTGCGCTCGTCTATGAAACCACAACTCGTTTCGTAGTTTTCGTCCTCGGCATAATAGAGTGGATGTATGTTGCGCAAGCAGTTGGCTCCGCTACGGATGAGAAAGCCAACGTGAACACCACCTATGCGCATATTAGTAAAGGTGTTGTCGTAGCCCTCCACAAGCACACCAATACAGGCAGGCGTGCGGTTGCCCACAATGTTTACACTGTGAATATCCGCATCCGAAGATCCGCTATTAGCACCACGCTTAATGTGGATGCCAAGCGTAACGTGTTTTATGGATGTGTTGCGGATGACCGTTTCACGACCGCTGTCTATCGACACACCCTTGGCTACTCCGCTGCCGTCAATGACACCCCCATCAAGATAGTAGTTGCTACCCGCAACATAGACTGTGTTGAATGGATCCTTACCTCCAAGACGAATCATTGCCTCCTCGCTATCCCAGCCCTCCATAGCTTTGATGATGGCATAGTTTGACAACTCCAATGATACACTCTTTTTTGGGTCTGCCGGTGTGCATATTGGCTTGGAAATCATATAAACGCCATCGGGGAAATAGATTGTGCGATTAGGATTGTTGTCGATGATTTTCTGAATGGCATCACTCACATCGCTCTTGCCGTCGCACTTTACCTTCACGACTACATAGCCCTTCTCTTGGGGGCTTTGTGCCATCATCATTGAAGGCAACAAGATGACGGATATTAAAATTACAAGTTTGCGAATGTTCATAGCTTTGTTCTTTTTTGGTCGTAGTGCAACAAAAATAGCAAGAAATATTGAGTTCCGCAATGGAAATATAATACCTAAACGCTTTTTGAAGACACTTTGTCGGGAAGTGAGGAATTGTTGGGATTACGTCGCTACGCTCCGTGATTTCGCCCATCGGACGCATCTTCGACCCCAAGACGGAGGAGTATGTTGAGTATGGCACCGAAGCAGGCCCTTGGAGTGTGAAACTCTACACCCTGTTGCAGGACATTCAATATGGGCGCACGGAGGACCCCCACGGCTGGATTACCTACGTGGAGGCATAGGCCTGCGCCGTCGAGTCTACCAAACAGAAAGTAGGGTGTGTCGTTTGGACACACCCTACTTTCTGTTTGAAGTCAGACCTACTCCCTACCTCAGGCGCAGAGGCAGAGTGGCTCGGATGTCGTCCGAGGCACTGCCGAGTGAGATTGTGAAGGCACCCTTCTCGGCACGCCAAGCGTGGGCCTTGTCGTCGAAGAAACAGAGAGCCTCATAGGGGACCTCTATCTTCACCCTCTTGCTCTCGCCGGCACGCAACCACACCTTTTGGAAACCTTTGAGCTCCTTTGCGGGGCGCAGCACGCTGGCCTCATTGTCGCCAACATAGAGTTGTACCACCTCGGCACCATCGCGGTCGCCACTGTTGGTAACCGTAACCTCGGCCCACACACGACCGCCCTCCCTGATGCTCTTTGAAGAGAGGGAGGCGTTGGTGTATTCAAAGGTGGTGTAGGAGAGTCCGTGACCAAAGGCGAACAGGGGGGCGATATTTTTGGTCTCGTGCCAGCGGTAGCCCACAAGGATACCCTCGGCGTAGTGCACCTTGCCCTTGCCACCATACTCACCCACCGAGTGGGCACCACAATCCTCAAGCCTCACGGGGAAGGTAAAGGGTAATTTACCGCTGGGGCTCACGCTGCCCACCAACACGTTAGCGAGCGAGTTGCCCGCTTCCGAACCGAGATACCAACCCTGCACAATGGCGGGCACGCTCTCCACCCAAGGCATCGCCACGGCGTTGCCCGAGATGTTCACAAACACAAACTTGTCGTTCACAGCCGCAAGAGCCTCAATGAGTCGGTTTTGGGCATAGGGGAGTTCGAGTCCGAAGCGGTCGCTATTTTCGCAATCCTGATGTGAGGCCTTGTTCAGCCCACCAAACATCACCACCCAATCGCACTCTTTGGCCAAAGCCACCGCCTCGGCAATAAGTTCGTCCTCCGAGCGGTCATCGTGGAGGTCTTGTGCAGCGACAACGCCATTGTATTGTGTGTTCACATCGCCCACATAGCCACGCGCATAGAGCACCTCGCCACTCTCGCCAACTGCCTTGCGCAGACCATCGAGAGGCGACACCTCGGCAGCAACCTTGAGCGATGAGGAGCCACCACCCACAGTCATCATCTTGATGGCGTTCTCGCCCACAACGGCGATGCGTGGTTTGGTGGAGAGGTCAATGGGGAGCGTGTGGTTGTCGTTTTTGAGCAGCACCACGCCCTCCTCACCAATCTGGCGTGCGGCCTCAATGTGGGCCTCCGACACAAGCGAGCCATAGGGCTTGTTGGTATTCATTGCGGTGCGGAAAATAAGCCTCAGCACTCGGCGGGCCTTGTCATCGAGTTCCTCGGTACCCACCTTGCCCTCACGGATTTGTTTGAGATAGGGCTGTGCAAGGTAGTAACTGTCGTAGGCATTTGTGTAGCCTTGTGTGAGTCCGTTGGTCCACGTACCAAACTCGAGGTCGAGGCCATTGTGGATAGCCTCCTCGGTGTTGTGGGCACCTCCCCAATCGGAGATTACTGCACCGTCGAAGCCCCACTCCTGCTTGAGAATTTGGTTGAGCAGGCGGTCGTTGTGGCAGGCGTGCTGGCCCTCAAAGTAGTTGTAGGCACCCATTATGGACCAACTGCCACCCTCCACCACGGCGGCCTTGAATGCAGGCAGATAGATTTCGTAGAGGGCACGGTCGTCGAGCACGGGCTCGGTGTGGTGGCGATAAGTCTCCTGATTGTTCAGGGCGTAGTGCTTCACACAGGCTGCCACGCCATTCTTCTGCACCTCCTGCACATAGGGCACAACCATCTGGGCAGCCAGATAGGGGTCCTCGCCCATATACTCAAAGTTGCGGCCATTGAGAGGGCTACGGTAGATGTTCACACCCGGGCCGAGCAACACATCCTTCTCCCTGTAACGAGCCTCCTCGCCAATACTCTTGCCATAGAGTGCCGAGGCCTGGCGGTTCCACGTTGCGGCAAGCGCAGTGAGTGCGGGGTAGGCCACACAGGAGTCGTTGGTGCAGCCAGCCTGGTCCCACTCATCCCAGAACACATCGGGGCGGATACCGTGGGGGCCATCGGTGCACCACAGTTCGTGTATGCCGAGGCGACGTACACCCGGGGAGGAGAACTTGGACTGTGCGTGGATGATTGCGATTTTTTCCTCGATGGTCATACGTGCCAGCGCATCCTCCACCCTCTCCTCAACGGGGGCATTGGGGTCGAGATAGGTGGCAACTTTGGGGCGTGGATTGCAGGCCACCATAGCGAGCAAGGCCATCAGTGCCACGAGAGTAAGTTTGTGTTTCATAGTAGTAGGTTTATTGTGATTGACAACAAGTTTTTTTGTCGTATGCTGATAGTAAGGGTGGTAAATTTTGCAAAAGTTAAAAATTACACTACCTTTGCAGCGCAAAACAGGGGGAAGCCCCGACTATCATATTTTTGCGGCAATGTGCATTTGCAGGCCGAGTCTGCGGTGCGCATCCGATTGGAAAGATGGCAGAGTGGTCGAATGCGGCGGTCTTGAAAACCGTTGAACAGCGATGTTCCGGGGGTTCGAATCCCTCTCTTTCCGCAAACCAAAGCCTCTGCAAACGCAGAGGTTTTTTGTTTCCGATGGTGGGCAGAAGTGATGCTCACGCCACCCACACCCCTCCTATTTGATTATCCTCTGGATGCTGTTGGCCTTGCCGATGGACTCCGCAAGTCCCTCCACATCATCACGCTCAATCTGCTTGCGCATCACTTGGAGTTGGTGGATGTGCTCCCTTAGCACGTCGAGCACGTTGTATTTGTTGCGCATAAGGATAGGCACCCACGTGCGGGCCGAACTCTTTGCCAACCTCACAGTGCTCTCGAAACCACCACCCGCAAGGTCAAAGATGTGTTGTTCTTCCCTCTCCTTCTCCAACACCGTGAGGGCCAAAGCAAAAGAGGTGATGTGGGAGATGTGCGACACATAGGCAGTGTGGAGGTCGTGCTCCTCGGCTCCCATACGCACGATGGGCATACCGAAGTCGGCATATATCTGCTCCACGAGTGCCAGCGCATCCCTGTCGCTCCTATCCTCCTCACACACAACCACATTGCGCCCCACGAAAGCCTCCCTCTGGGCCGCCTCGGGACCGCTATACTCCGTACCCCACATCGGGTGGGTGGCCACAAAACGGCCTCGGTTGGTGTGGTGGGAAATCATCTCACATAGTTCCTCCTTGGTGGAGCCCACGTCTATCACGGTTTGGTGGGGCCCAACGTGGTTGAGCACCTTCACGGCGAGTTGCGGCAGGGTGTCCACAGGGGTTGCCAACACCACGAGGTCAGCCACAGCAACACCCTCTTCAAGGCTCACCACCTCGTCTACAAGCCCCAACTCCACAGCCCTACGGGCGTGGTCGGCCGAAGCCTCAACACCCACGATGCGGCCCGTGTAGCCGTGCTCTCGGAGCGACAAAGCAAAAGAGCCTCCAATGAGGCCCACGCCCACGATTAACGTGTTCAGGTTTCTGTTCTCTTGTTGTGTCATAGGGGTAAAGTGTGCGCCTACTTAAAGAATTTCCAATGGAAAATGAGCAGGTAGAAGACCGCAATGGTGATGTAGCTGTCGGCAAAGTTGAACACCGGCGAGAAGAAGAGGTCGCCACCAATCAGCGGCATCCACTCCGGCCAGTGGAAGAGCGGGAAGTAGAGCATATCGACCACCTTACCGTGCAGCAGGGGCGCATAACCACCCGCCTCGGGCAGGAGTTGTGCCACGCTTGTGAAGGTCGATTCGGAGAAAATCAGGCCGTAGAATGCGCTGTCAATCATATTTCCCAGCGCACCTGCGAGTATCATCGCAAAGCCAACAATCACTCCGTTGGGTGCTTTCTGCTTGCGCAGGTGGCAGACAAACCACACAAGCACGCCGATGGCCACAATGCGGAAGAGGCTCAAAGCCAACTTGCCATACTCGCCACCGAGCGACATACCGAAGGCTGCGCCCTCGTTCTCCACAAAGCACCAGCGAAACCAATCGCCCAACACATTGTGGCTCTCTCCGAGCGTCATTGTGGTCTTAACGGAGAATTTCACCACCTGGTCCACCAACACAAGGCCCACCACAAGGGCCCACAGTGTCCACTTCTTTATTATCGGTTTGGTCATAATTTCTACCCCCCTCTGAAAAAGAGTAATTAGTAAAGAGTAATTAGTAAATATTTTTTTGTCCACGACGGCTAACGGCTAATGGCTTACTGCTAACAGCGGCCAACAGCCCCCGCCCTATCGCAACGACACCTCGGCGGTGCCAATCTTGTAGCCGTCCATATAGACCTCGGCGGTGTAGACACCGCTGGTGAGGTTGTCGTTGGAGTAGTAGATGCTCACGTCGAGGTCCTGACCGTTGTAGTCAATCTCTCGCTCGGCCGAGTAGCTGATAACGTCGCCCTCAAACTCCATAATGCAGTCGGCACCTCCCGACAACACAGCCCCATCGGGACCGATGATGCGCACATAAATCTTCCTCTGGCCGGGGATGGTGAGTTCGTTAGCAGTCAGGGTGAGGTCGGTCTTGAACTTGGACGCGCGGTTGGCACGGGTTACGTTTGTACCACCCGTGTTGTAGGCTCCGAGTTGCACATTGCGGGCCTTCACGATGGCTCCCTTCTTGATTTTGTTGCGCAGGTCTTGTGCGGCCTCCTCGGCGATGTTGGCACGTGAGGTCTCGGCCGCCACCCTCTTGCGATAGCCCACATTCTCGGCTGCGAGTTTTTTGTTGAGGGTGTTGAGCGAGTCGATTTGGTGCACATAGCGGCGCATCACGGTGCGCAGAGTGCCGAGTTCCTTCTCATACTTACGCAACTTCTCCCTGTTCATATTGCGCTCCTTCTTGAGCCTTGTCATCAGCGAGTCGGCCTTGTTGCGCTCGGCTGCGATGTTCATACGCAACTCGTTGCTCACCGAGTCGTTACGCAGGTTGATTTGGTCAATCTCGGTAATCAGACCATTGATTTGGTTGTTCAGTGTATCTCGCTCGATGCGGAACTCCTGCTTGAGGTCGGCGGTCAGGCGGAAGTGTTGGAAGGTGATGAGTGCCAACACAGCCACAAGGCAGATGATGATAACCTTGTAGCCTTTGAGTGTTTTCTCTATATCCTGCTGCTTGGAGGCGTTGGTGTCGTAGTCCAACTCATCCAGCTCGTCATCCTCATATTTGTCGTAATCCTCTTCGTACTTTGCCATAGTATAGTGTGTCTAATGTTTTATCCTTAAGAAACGTGATTGAGTGCAAATATAGTGCTTTTCTACGAAATCATACCATAGTCTATGTTGGTTTTGGGTTTGTACCTATCTCGCAGGGCAGCCAATTTGGCATTTTGGGGTTGCTCAAGGTTGGGGTCATCATCAAGCAGGGCCGAGGCTATGAGCCTTGCCTGTTCGAGTATCTGACCATCGGTGGAGAGGGATGCAATCTGGAGGTCTATGGCCTCGCCACTCTGCCTTGTGCCGTTCACGTCGCCTGCA
The DNA here is from genome assembly GCA_017503465.1 of Tidjanibacter sp. Lineage (GTDB taxonomy): Bacteria > Bacteroidota > Bacteroidia > Bacteroidales > Rikenellaceae > Tidjanibacter. The sequence continues at coordinate 14,601 of JAFVSY010000076.1, forward strand.
CCTCGCAGTCGCAGGTCAAGTTCGGAGAGGCGGAAACCGTCGTTGGTCTCCACCATTGCGGCAAGCCTTGCTTCGGCATCGCGCGAGAGTTTGTCGCCACTCATCAGCACGCAGTAACTTTGGTTGCCACCGCGGCCCACCCTGCCACGCAGCTGGTGCAACTGCGAGAGTCCGAACCGCTCGGCACTCTCAATGACCATCACCGTGGCGTTGGGTACATCTACGCCCACCTCAATAACGCTGGTGGCCACAAGTATGTGGTTCACCCCCTCGGCAAAGAGCCTCATTGACTCGGCCTTGTCCTCGGGTGGCATCTTGCCGTGAATTACGCCCACCTTGTACTCCGGCAGGGGAAACTCCTGCACGATGTTGTCGAACCCATCGTAGAGGTTTTGATAATCAAGTGCTTCCGACTCCTTGATGAGCGGGTAGACCACATAGACCTGCCTACCTTTGGCAATCTCGCTCTTCATAAAACCGAAGAGTTTGAGCCTCATCTCCTCCTTGAAGTGGTAAGTCTTTATGGGTTTGCGACCTGCGGGCATTTCGTCAATCACCGACACATCGAGGTCGCCATAGAGAGTCATCGCAAGGGTGCGGGGTATGGGTGTGGCGGTCATCACAAGGATGTGTGGTGTCTGCCTGTTCTTGGTCCACAACTTTGCCCTCTGGTCCACACCGAAGCGGTGCTGCTCGTCGATGACCACAAGGCCGAGGTTGTCAAACTGCACCCTGTCCTCAATCAGTGCGTGGGTACCCACGAGGATGAGCACCTCGCCCGAGAGGGTACGCTCCAAAATCTCCCTGCGCTCACGTGTCTTGGTGGAGCCTGTGAGCACCGCCACACGCCCCTCGGCGGGGGTGCCTGCGAGCATTTTGGAGATGGAGGCGTGGTGCTGGCGTGCAAGAATTTCGGTGGGTGCCATCATACACGATTGGAAGCCGTTGTCGGCCGCCAACAACATCGACATCAGTGCCACAAGGGTTTTGCCACTACCCACATCGCCCTGCAAGAGGCGATTCATCTGGTGGCCCGAGGTGGTGTCGCGGCGTATCTCTTTGATTACCCTCTTCTGCGCTCCGGTGAGGGCAAAGGGGAGGTGGTTTTCGTAGAAGTCGCGGAACATCTCGCCCACCTTTGGGAACATAAAACCGTTCTGCAACGTGGTGCGCCCCGCCTTCACACTCAATATGCCGAGTTGCACCCCGAAGAGTTCCTCAAACTTGAGCCTATATATGGCCCTCTGGAGCATCTGGTGGGAGGAGGGAAAGTGTATGTTTTGCAGGGCCTCGGCACGTGGCAGCAGGTTGCATTGGCGAATGACTTGTTCGGGCAGCGTCTCGGCAATGTGCCCCTTGGCGTGTTCCCAGAGGGTACACACCAGGTTGTATATACCCTTGCTACCGAGCCCTATGGCGGTGAGTTTTTCGGTGGTGGAGTAGACTCCCTGCATACCGAGGTTGCCGCGCGAGAGGAATTTTTCCACAAGTTCAATCTCGGGGTGTACGATGCTCACCTCGCCACGGAAGAAGGTGGGCTTGCCCAACACCATATACTCCCTGCCGACCTCCAACTGCTTCTCTATCCACGTGGTGCGCTGAAACCAAATCAGTTCGGCCACACCGCTCCCATCGGAGAGACTCACGGAGAGTCGCTTCTTGGGTCCTTCGCCGAGGTAGGCAAAGCCAGTGATGCGCCCACGCAGTTGCACGTGGACATTGCTCTGCTCCTCGGTGAGTGAGCCGATGCGGAAGACCTTGGTGCGGTCAATGTAGCGGTGTGGGTAGTAGTGCAACAGGTCGCCCACGGTGCGTATTCCCGCCTCCGTAGCGAGCAGTTGGGCACGCTTTTCGCCCACCCCACTCAAAAATTTTATGTCCATATCGGCTCGCATAAGGCAAATATACGGTTTATTTGCGTTATATTTGCCTAAAAATAGAGGAAAAATGACCAACTATTGCAAATCACTCACCTCCTATGCCCGCCGAGAAACCCTCTGCGCGCAGGTTGGAGGGCACAAAATCGGGGGCGGCAACCCCGTGGTGGTGCAAACTATGACCAACACACTGACCACCGACACCGAGGCAAGCGTGGCACAAATCGACCGCATTGCCGCAGCCGGCGGACGCATCGTTAGGCTCACCACCCCAAACGAAAAGGATGCCCTCAACCTCGGCCCCATTGGGGAGCAGGTGAGAGCCAAGTGGCCCGATGTGGCTCTGGTGGCCGATGTTCACTTCCTGCCCGCCGTGGCTGCCGTGGCTGCCACCACCGCCGACAAGGTGCGCATCAACCCCGGTAACTACAACGACCGTGGGGGCCGCTTTGAGGAGCTCATTGAGCTCTGCCGAGAGCGTGGTGTGGCTCTGCGCATCGGGGTAAATCACGGCTCGCTGGCAAAGAAGATTTTTGACCTCTATGGCGACACCCCCGAGGGTATGGCCGCCTCGGCTATGGAATTCCTGCGCCGCTGTCGTGAACTCGATTTCCACAACGTGGTGGTGTCGCTCAAATCGAGCAACGTGAGGGTTATGGTCTACGCCTACCGCCTGCTTGTGAAGGCTATGAACGAGGAGGGACTCCACTACCCCATCCACCTCGGCGTTACCGAGGCGGGCAACCACGTGGAGGGACGTGTAAAGTCGGCCGTGGGCATTGGTGCCCTGCTGGCCGATGGTATTGGCGACACCATTCGTGTGTCGCTCACCGAGGCCCCCGAGAACGAAATTCCTGCCGCCCAAGCACTCGTGGCCCACTACGAGGGGCGCAACACCGCTGTGAAGTTTGCAGCCGTGGAAGAGAGTCGTTTTTCGCCCTATGAGTATGTGGCTCGCCCCTTTGCCGGTGCGCCTGTGCTGTGGAGCGAGGTGGCCGAGGGTGAGCGTGGAGGCTACAATGTGGTGGAGGCCACCAGCGACCTGCCCGTGCAGGAGTGGAGGAGCAAAATCCTCGCCGCCGACTACCCCGCCGACAAACCCACCATCCTGCGCCGCCACTACACCACCGCCAACTTTGAGCAGTTTGCCATTGAGGCCGCTGCCGATTGTGGCGTGATGTTCATCGACTCGCTGGCCGATGGCCTTGACCTGCGCAACGACAACTTCTCGCAGGAGCAGATTGACGAGGTGGCTCTGCTCATTCTGCAAGCCGCCCGTGTGCGCATCTCCCGCACCGAATACATCGCCTGCCCTTCGTGTGGGCGCACCCTCTACGACATCGAAACCACCCTTGCAGCCATCAAGGCCCGCACCTCCCACCTTGTGGGGCTGAAGATTGGCGTTATGGGCTGCATTGTGAATGGTCCGGGTGAGATGGCCGATGCCGACTATGGCTACGTGGGCGGCCTGCCCGACCGCATATCGCTCTACCGTGGCAAAACCCTCGTGGAGCGCAATGTGCCCCAAGCCGAGGCCATCGACCGACTCATTGAACTCATCAAGGCCGATGGCCGTTGGAGCGAGCCCAAGTAAATTGGTACAAGCCCACACACTAAAATAGTTAAGGAATTGGAGGAAAAACAGGGGATGAAAATTCTACCGCTTGCATATCTTGGCTCGCAGGAGTGGTGGCGTGAGGTGCTCTCGCCCGATGCCGTGGTGGACGTGGGCGAGCACTACGTCAAGCAGACCTGCCGCAACCGCACCGAGATTGCCACCGCCACGGGGCGTATGGCCCTGACGGCCAACGTGGTCAAGGGTGCCAGCATACACAAAAAGGCGGTCAAGGATATGCGCCTCGACTACTCCAAGCGTTGGCAACACCAACACGCTGTGGCCCTGCGCTCGGCCTACAAGTCGTCGCCCTACTACGACTACTTTGCCGACCGCCTGGAGCCCTTCTTCACAAAAAAATATGATTTTCTTTACGACTTCAACCGAGAACTCGTTGAAGTTGTGCGTGGCATTGCGGGCATAGCGGAGCCCATCCGCTACTCGGAGCACTACATCATTGCCTCCCCCGCCGATGAGGACCTTCGCAACCACCCATTCCTCGGCCCTGCAAGCCTACCCAATCGTCCCCCGCTGCCCACCTATTGGCAGGTCTTTTCGGAGCGCACTCCCTTTGAGGAGAACCTCTCCATTGTGGACTATCTTTTCAACGAGGGAAAATTATAAAGCCTCCTTCCAAACAACTGATGGCTAATGGCTTACCACCCTACAAATCTCCAGAGGTATTGTAGGGTATCTCTATGTAGACATTGTCGGTCAGGCCACGTGAGGAGACCTCAATGTGGTTTGTGCCACGTTGCAGCACCACATCCGACCACACCACAACACCCGTGGTGTTCTCCTGACTGCCGAGGAATTTGCCCCCAATGGTGAGTTCCACCTCGGGCAGGTTGGTGTAGACCTTGATTTGTTGCAGAGTATCGGCACGGCGGCTCCACCTCTTTTCGGCCAAGTGGATGAATTCGTCCTCCTCGTTCCAAGCACCTTTGTAGAGATAGAAGGCATCCTTGCGCACCTGTCGGTTGAACGACACCACACCCATATCGCTCACGCCACCGGCCGAGCGGGCCGTTTCGGTGGCCACATAGTCAAAGAGGCAATCCACAAAGAGTCCCCAGAAGAGGGTGTCGCCACGGAGTGCTCCAAGGTAGGTTTCGTGGAAGTGGGTCTGCCACCTCTCGGGGTGCCAAGTGCCTGTGGCGAGTGGTTTTTCGAGCAGGTCGCTCTGGTGGAAAATGCTCCCCCCGCACTTGAAACTCACACCACTATGGAGAGCCCTCCACTCGGGATTGGCGTGGAGTTGCTCCTGCCACACGGTGATGTCGGAGGGTAGACCCTCGCTCCAACCATAGGAGTGGCTCCAGACGATGAGGTCCGTGATGAAGTTAATCTCTCCGTCCTGATTGCTCCAACCACAAGTGAAACGCTGCGGGTCGAGTCGTTTGGCCAGCGAGTGGAGCTCACGAATGTAGCCCACGGGGTTTTCGCCACGCAGTTCGAGTTCCGAAAAGAGGTTCCACACAATCACCGAGGGGTGGTTGAAGTGCTGGTATATCATCTCGGAGAGTTGCTCCTTGCCATTTTCTCTGAAGGCCTCCGTGTTGAAAAATCCCTTACCATTGAGAGTGGTGGTACCAATCAGCGGAAGGTCGTTGATGACCATCAGTCCCTCCCTGTCGCAGATGGCATAGAAGGATGGATGGTGGGAGCCACCAACCACACGGATAGCATTTGCTCCCATCTCCTTGGCGATAACGATGTCTTCCATCACCTCCTGCTCGCTCACCGCCGTACCGCTGAGGGGACGGTCCCTGTGGAGCAACACGCCACGTATGGGATAGGGGCGGCCGTTGAGCACAAAGCCCTCTGCACCAACCTCGTAGTTACGGAAACCACTCTGCACGGCTATGTTGTCCTTGAGTGCACCTGCCGAGGAGAGCGACACCTCAAATTTGTAGAGCGAGGGGTTGTGGACACCATCCCACAGTTGTGGCTTTTCGATTTCAAAGGGTATGAATGTGCCAACGGTGCCTTTGATGGTGCGCACCCTCTGCACAGCCGAGAGCACCTCGGTCCCATCGGGTGCAAGCACCTTGAGCTGCACCATTGCGCTCACCACCGCATCGCTGCACACCTTCACCTCAACTTCGCCCTCCACCTTCTCGGCCGACACATTCTTGGGGTGTACAAACACGCCCTGCGAGCCATAGTGTCCGAGGGCTATGTGGGTGGGCTCCTGCACTATGATTTCGGCCTCACGGTAGAGTCCTCCGTAGGAGATGTGGTTACCGGCGGTGGGCATAACGTCGAGGTTGGTGGCGTTGTCCACCACCACCCACACGAGGTCGCGCCCGTTGTACTGGAGGTAGGGGCCAATCTCAAACACAAAGGCCTCATTACCACCCTTGTGGCGACCCACGTAGCGACCATTGATGAGCAGGTCGGCCACCAAATTGGCTGCGCCAAAGCGGATAAAAACTCGCTTATCCTTCCACTCCGGCTTGGCGTCGATGTAGCGCATATAGTTACCGTTGCCACGGAAGTATTCGGTGCGACCTCCGAGTGCATCAAGGTTCCACTGATGTGGAAGGTTGATGATTTGCGATTGGTTTTCGCTGTGGGTAAAGAATTTCCAATCGCGCGATATGTTGTAGCTCTCCCTCGCGAGGCTCTCTGTGGTGCCACAAACCACCACGCAGAGCAGCAGAGAGAGGGTAAGAAGAAGGCGTTTCATAGTTGCTTTGTCGGTTTTCATTTGCACAAAGGTAAAAAATTACCTACATTTCGGAAAATTTTGGGGCAGGAAATCAAACAACTCTAACATAGACGTATGAATATTCTGGATATTATCTTGGCCATAGTGCTGGCTTTGGGTGCCATACAGGGCTTCCGCAAAGGCATCATAGCCCAACTGTGCGGCATCGTGGGCGTGTTGCTCGGTGCTTGGTTGGCTTTCAAATTCGGAGCCAAACTCGGCGAGTGGATTGGCGTTGAACTCAACGAAATTGTGGCCTACGTTATTGTGTTCCTCGTGGCGGTGCTGGTGGCAGGCTTGGCCGGCAGGATTGCTGCGGCCATACTGAAGGCCACAGGGCTCGGTATCATCAACCGCTTGGGCGGTGCGGCACTCTCCGTGGTGGAGTATGCGCTGGTTGCATCGCTGCTGTTGGGGCTCTTTGAGCGCATCAACGAAGCCACCGAGTGGGTGGAGCCGAAGGTGATGGAGGAGTCGGTGCTGGTAGGCCCCGTGCAGGCCATCTCCGACTTTGTGTTCCCCTACCTGCTGGAGGTCAAGGAGGCCATTGAGGAGAGCGACTCGTTCAAACTCGCCCCACACGATGAAGCAAGCAACGCCCCCGAGGTGGTATCCACACAATCACTCTAATGTGATACACAAGTGATATGACACAACAAGGCATAGTAATAGAGAGCACGGGCAGTTGGTACAAGGTGGAGATTGAGGGCACCATCCACGACTGCCGCACCCGTGGGCGATTGCGCCTCAAAGGAGTGCGTTCCACCTCCCCGGTGGTGGTGGGCGACTGCGTGCAGGTGGAGTTCACCGAGGCGGGCGAGGGTATGATTGTGGCCATCGAGCCGAGGCGCAACTACATCATCCGCCGTGCTTCCAACCTCTCCAAGGAGTCCCACATCATTGCTGCCAACGTGGACTGTGCTGCGGTGGTGGTTACCATCGCCGCACCCGTTACGGCCCCCGAGTTTGTGGACCGCTTCCTCGTTACCTGCGAGGCCTACAAGGTCCCCGCAGTGATTATCCTCAACAAGATTGACACCGCACGCACCCAGCCCGACAAACTTGCCGAGTTCCGACACGTCTACACCTCGGCCGGCTACCGCATCATTGAGTGCTCGGCCCTCACGGGCGAGGGCGTGGACGAGGTGGTAGAGTTGTTGCGTGGCAAGACAACCCTCTTCAGTGGCAACTCGGGCGTGGGAAAATCAACCCTCGTGAATGCCATTGAGCCCTCGGCTGCGGCCAAGACGGGCGAGATTTCCGAAGCCCACCTGCAAGGCAAACACACCACCACTTTCTCCCACGTCTACCCTCTCTCCTTTGGCGGTCGCATCATCGACACTCCGGGTATCCGTGGCTTCGGCCTGATAGACATCAAGCCCGAGGAGTTGTACCACTACTTCCCCGAGATGATGCGCCTGAGCAAGGGGTGCCGCTTCTACAACTGCACCCACACCCACGAGCCACACTGCGCTGTGGTGGAGGCGGTGGAGCGCGGGGAGATTTCCTACAGCCGCTACGAAAGCTACCTCAAAATACTTGATGACGATGGCAAATACAGATAGGCGACCAACCGAATGGTACCGCGAGCGCACCAACTACCTGGCGGAGTTTATGCTCCCCGAGCGGTTTGCCACGATGCAGAGGGTGGTGGCCAACCGCACGCGCTATATGACCGTGTGTGCCGAGAACACCTTTCACCCCCAAAATGCCAGCGCACTTGTGCGCCACTGCGAGGCTTTTGGGGTGCAGGAACTCCACGCCATTGAGTTTTTGTGCGGCTTCCAGGCCAACCTGCACATCGTGCGTGGCACCGACAAGTGGGTTGACATCCAGCGTTATGGCTCCACGGCCGAGGCTGTGGCCCACCTCAAGAGCGAAGGCTACCGAATTGTGGCAGCCACTCCCCACACCGACGACACCACACCCGATAGTTTCGACGTTGGGGCTGGCAAGTTCTGCATAGTCTTTGGCACCGAGAAGCAGGGCATCTCGGAGGAGATTATGGCTGTGGCCGACCAATTTGTGAAGATTCCGATGTATGGTTTTGTGGAGAGCCTCAACGTGTCGGCTTGTGCGGCCATACTCATTCAGGGTATGGTGGAGAAGTTGCACCGCAGCGAGGTCGATTGGCGACTCTCGGAGAACGAGCAGGCCGAACTCCTCTACCGCTGGGCACGAGAGAGCGTGAAGGATGACGAACTCATCCTGCGCAAACGCTTCGCAGATATATAGGTTCTAGTGGCATAAAACCAAAAATTCTCAATTCTCAATTCTCAATTTCTATATATGTCCATTCTACGCAAACAATTTCTTCAGCACATAGGTCAAACCTCGCCCGCACCCCAGCTCATTGAGGTGGCTCGGGCCGAGGGAGTATTTTTCTACACCCCCGAGGGTAAGCCCTACTACGACCTCATCTCGGGCGTGTCGGTGAGCAACGTGGGCCACGGTAACCCCGCAGTGGTGGATGCAGTGTGTGCCCAAGCGAGGGATTATATGCACATTATGGTCTATGGCGAGGTAGTCGAAAGGCCCCAGGTGGAGTATGCACGCAAGATTGCCGAGGCTCTGCCCGCACCGCTCGATAGTGTCTACTTCCTCTCCTCGGGAGCCGAGGCGGTGGAGGGTGCGCTCAAGTTGGCCAAGAGGGCCACAGGGCGCACGGAACTTATCGGTATGCGCAACGCCTACCACGGCTCCACCCACGGAGCAATGAGCCTTATGGGTGGCGAGGATTGGAACTACGCCTTCCGCCCACTGCTGCCCGATGTGCGACACATTAGGTTCAACAACTTCGACGACCTGCAACACATCACCACCCGCACCGCAGGTGTGTTGGTGGAGCCCGTGCAGGGCGAAGCGGGAGTGGTGGTGCCTGCCGAGGGCTACCTCGAGGCACTCCGCGCAAGGTGTACGGAGGTGGGTGCGAAACTCATTTTTGACGAGATACAGATGGGCTTCGGACGTAGTGGTGAGATGTTTGCTTGCGTGAAGTTTGGCGTTACACCCGACATTGTCTGCCTGGCCAAGGCACTTGGTGGGGGTATGCCGCTGGGTGCCTTCGTGAGCGACCACGACACGATGAACCTGCTGACCCACAACCCCGTGCTGGGCCACATCACCACCTTTGGTGGACACCCCGTGTGCTGCGCTGCGGGCCTTGCGGCAATGAACTACCTTGAGGAGCACAACCTCGCAGGGCAGGCCGAACAGAAGGGTGCGCTGTTTGAAAGGCTGCTGGCCGACCACCCGAAGGTGGTGGAGATTAGACGCTGCGGTCTGCTGTTGGCGGTGGAGTTGGGTAGTAGCGAAGCCTACTTCCGCCTGCTGGACCTCTTCATTGAGGCGGGCATACTGAGCGACTGCTTCCTCTTCTGCGAGAGTGCCTTCCGCATTTCGCCACCGCTGACCATCAGCGAGCAGGAGATTGAGGAGTGCGCCGCCCTCATCCGCACCTGCCTCGACAAACTATAATACTCCCCCATATTGACAACAAACGGGTGTGTCTAACGCGCGGTTAGACACACCCTTCTTTTTTGGATAGAAGTTATAGACAACTTCTTGTTGTTCTATTTGACGGCCCCTGGCCCAACAACTTCACTTGCCAGAGAGGCTCTACTTCTTGAACAGTATGCGCACCACCTTGCGGGAGCGTTGGGTCATATAGACACTCTCATCCTCGGCAAACTTGTGGAGGTCCTCGGCGGTGTAACCACGAATGGTCAGCAACTCCATCTCGGTGTTGTACTTAACCTCAAACCCACTCTCGTGCAGGTCGGCCACAATCTCCTCCAAGTAGCGCGAGGAGTCGATGCAGAGGGCCAGGCTGATGGCCGAGTTCTGCACCAGATGTACCTTTGCCCTGCGCCTCTCCATAATGGCGAAAATCTCTGCCATACGCTCCTCCAAGATGAATGAGTAGTCCTTCGGCTTGATGGATAGGAGGGTTTGGTTTTTCTTCAGAATGAGGATGGGCACCTCGATGGGCTTGGATATGCTCTCCTTGATGACACTACCCGGCAACGAGGGGTTCACAAAACACTTCACATAGAGTGGAATACTCTTGTTCTGAAGTGGTTTAATGGTCTTGGGGTGGATGATTTGTGCACCACTATAGGCCAACTCAATGGCGTCGAGGTAGGTCAGTTCGGGAATGTAGGTTACGTTGTCGAAAATCTTGGGGTCGCCATTGAGCACTCCCTCCACGTCTTTCCAAATCGACACGCTCTCGGCATCGAGGATGTAGCCCGCCACGGCAGCCGAGTAGTCGGAGCCCTCACGGCCGATGGTGGTGGTTGCGCCCTGCTCGGTGGCACCAATGAAACCTTGACCGACAATTATGCGCTCCGAGGCCAACTCCACAGCCCTACGCAGACGAGGGGTGGAGGCCTCGATGTCGATGTTGGCATCGCGGAAGCGGTTGGTGGTGAGGAACAGTCGCCTCATATCGAGCCACTCGCAACCAACGCCGTCGTGGCAGAGGTAGTCGCTCACAATGGCGGTGGAGATGAGCTCGCCAAAGCTAACGATGCGGTCGTACCACTCCTCGTAGCTCTTGGTTGCGGGGTTGGCCACGGTGATAATCTCCTCCAACTCCTCATAGAAGCCCCTCACTCGCTGTGGCAAGTGGGGCTCACCCCAGAGGTCGGCAAGGATACCGGCGTGGTAGTCCACCACGGTCTGCATAGCCACCACAGCCTCGCCTGTGCGACCGGCCCAAAAGGCGTCCACAATCTTCTCCAACGCATTGGTGGTTTTGCCCATAGCCGACACCACGATGAACAGCCTGCCCTCGGTCTGTCGTGCTATGCTTGCGAGGTTTCTCACACCTGCAGCCTCCTTCACGGAGGCACCTCCGAATTTGTAAATCTTCATCTATTTCTCTTTTGTTCCTTAAAAAAATCCTAACCTTTAACGCCCCCAATGCGTCCCTATTTGGCCTCTTGCCCCTTGTTGAGATGCTTGTAAATCTCCTCACAAGCGAGCGACATCTTCGTTACGGAGAAGTCCTCGCCCTGTGGGAAGACGAACATTGTGTCGGTGAGGGTGCTCAGGTCGATGCAGTCGCGGTGCCACTTGCGGAAGTCATACTCGATGTGTATCGAATAGCGCGTCTGCGAGGGGAGCCTCATTTCATACTCAATGCCATCGAACTCGCCCACAAGGTGGAAACCTGTCATATCGTGGGTGAAAGTACCCTCACCCACGTCGATAAACTTCTTGGGGTTGGGCAGCGAGCGCACATCGGACCTAACGGTGATGCCATAGGTGCCGGCCTCAACCTCCTTGCGCACATTGGCTCTCTCCCACTCATACCAATCGGGGATGTGGGAGAAATAGGTTTCGCCCTCCACGGCCTCCAGCTGGCCATACTCGGTCATATACCAGCGGTGTCCGCACTCCTTGCACCACAACTCGGCACCTGCAGAGTCCATACGATACTCCTTGCCGCAGTGGGGGCATTGGTAGAGCACTCGGTGGAGTCCTTCGGCACGATTTTTCTTGACCATACGGATTTGGTTATCCCTCTGCCAAGCGAAGTCGTCGTAGTAGAACTCGCGGTCGATGACCTCCATAATCTGGTTGTAGTCCATCTGCTCGATTTGCTCCACGTCGAGGATTTTCTTCATCGTGGCGGTGGTTTTGATGAGCCTGTCGCCGGTGTGCCAGAAGGGTGAGTTGATGTGATTGCCCTGCGTGATGAGCGTTACCACGGGAAGTTTGAGCATCTTCACGAGCTTACCGAGCGAGGGTGGCAGGATGGCGTTGGTACCGCAGAGCGAATAGCGTGCTTCGGGATAGAAGGCGACGATTTTCTTGCGGTCGGCCACCTGTCGGAGTTGCCTCACAAGGCGGGTGTCGTTGGTAAACTTACGCTTGGGGATACATCCCACCCTTGCCATCAGCCACGAGAGTAGGCCACCGATACCCACAAAGCCGTCAATGGCCACAATGTAGTAGGCGTGGTTGGGGAAAGTTGCCTTCACGGCGACCATAAAGTCGTAGAAAGCGTTGTGGTTGCAGAGCAGCAGGTAGGGCCTTTTCACGCCCTCCATACCGATTTTTTTGATGTGTGTGCGGTGCAGCCACGTCACGGGAAACGAGGCAATCCACATAATGGGGCGCAACCACCACGAAACACGGCGTGGCTTGCGAGCCATATCCAATCGCTTCACGCCCTCCAAGGGCATTGAAGTTGCTTTTTCTTTGTTCATAATTTGTTGTATGTGTTAATTTTTCTCCCTTTTTCGGTTGCAAATATAGTACAAATTTGAAAAAGGTTGGGCCGAGGGGCGGTATTCCAGACTATTTTTTGCATATTTGCACCTATATATTAAATTTAGGAGATATGTACACCGAACTGAAAAACAAGATTGAGAGGGCGTGGGAGGATGCAACCCTGCTCCACGAGCCCGAAATTCTCGATGCGATAGAACAAGTTGTGGCCCTGCTCGATAGGGGCGAACTCCGTGTGGCCGAGCCGAAGGAGGACGGCACCTGGCAGGTGAACGAGTGGGTGAAGAAGGCTGTAATCCTCTACTTCCCCACCCACGAGATGACCACCTCACACGCCGGCGACCTCGAGTTCTACGACAAACTCCCCCTCAAACACGGCTACAAGGAACTTGGCGTGAGGGTTGTGCCCCACGCTGTGGCCCGCTATGGAGCCTACTTGGCCAAGGGCGTGATTATGATGCCCTCCTATGTGAACATCGGAGCTTATGTGGACAGTGGCACTATGGTTGATACGTGGGCCACGGTGGGCTCTTGTGCACAGATTGGCAAGGGCGTACACCTGAGTGGTGGTGTTGGCATTGGCGGTGTGTTGGAGCCCGTGCAGGCTGCGCCTGTGATTGTGGAGGACAACTGCTTCCTCGGGTCGAGGTGTATTGTTGTGGAGGGAGCCCACATCTGCCGCGAGGCGGTGCTGGGAGCCAACACGGTCATCACAGCCTCCACCAAGATTATCGACGTTACGGGAGCCGAGCCCGTGGAGTACAAGGGCTACGTACCACCCCGCTCGGTGGTCATCCCGGGCAGCTACACTCGCCACTACCCCGCCGGCGACTACCAAGTGAGTTGTGCGCTGATTATCGGCCACCGCAAGGAGAGCACCGACAAGAAGACCTCGCTCAACGATGCCCTGCGTGACTTTGGCGTCTCGGTTTAGAGAGAAAGAGTAATTAGTAAATATTTTTTCCTATTACTCCTATCATTCTTATCATTCCTAATAACAAAACAGGCTGTGCCTGCAATTCTCAATTTTCCATTTTCAATTTTCAATTTGAACAATGGCTGTATTTGTATTCAAGAAGATGGCATCCACCAATGCCGAGTGTAAGAACCCCTGCTATGCACACGGCGATGCCGTGGTGGCCGTGGAGCAAACCGCCGGCCGAGGGCAGAGGGGCAACACGTGGAGTAGCCGTGCGGGCGAAAACCTAACTTTCTCGCTGGTGTGGGAGGCCGATTTTTTGGCCGCCAAGGAGCAGTTTGTGCTCTCGGAGGCGGTGGCCCTGGCGGTGGTAGACACCCTCGCCGGCTATGGCATTGAGGCCACGGTGAAGTGGCCCAACGACATCTATGTAGGCCACAAGAAGATTTGTGGCATACTCATCGAGCACGACTTGGGCGTGGCCGGCAGGTTGGCCCGTACAATCGTGGGCATTGGGCTGAACGTAAACCAGGTGGAGTTTGAGGAGTGGATACCCAACCCCACATCCATAGCCCTACTCACAGGCGAGCGTAGGGGCACCAACGATGTCTTTGGCGACCTCTATGAGGCTCTGGAGCGCAGATTTGAGCAACTCAAGGATGCAAGGCAGCAGGTGCAGGCCGATTACCTCGGCCACCTCTACCGCCTGAACAAGCCCTCCACCTATGCACTGCCCGACGGCAAACGCTTCAGGGGCACCATCAGGGATGTGCGCCCCACGGGTGAGTTGCTTGTGGAGCACGAGGAAGGAGGCTTTGTCAAACCTTACCTCTTCAAGGAGATTGAGTTCGTAATTGGCTAACCCCCCACCTGACGGTAGACTTTTTTATCCGTATGATGCAACTTTTTGATCCCTCTGTGCATCATACACAATAGATGGAACAAAACATTGACACAGGAGCAAATCATAGAGGGTTGCCGCCAAGGCGACAACGACGCCCGTAGGGCACTCTACCAGCACTACGCCCCACTGATGTTGGGTGTGGTGCGGCGCTATGTCAGTGAGCGAGCCACCGCCGAGGACCTTCTGCACGATGGGTTTGTTACCCTCTACACCAAGATTGGCGATTGGCGAGGCGAGGGGCCCTTTGATGCGTGGTGCAGACGTATCTTTGTGAACACAGCACTCTCCTTCCTGCGCAAGCGGTCCAACCTCGGTGCGGATGAGGACATCAGCGAACTACCGCCCGGCCGCATCGAAGGGGTGGCACCACAAGCACTTGAGGCGCTCTCGGCCGAGGAACTACGGCAAGCCATAGAGAGCCTGCCCGACGGCTACCGAACGGTGCTCAACCTCTACGCAGTGGAGGGTTACAGCCACGCCGAGATTGGGCAAATGCTCGGCATCAGCGAGACCACCAGCCGCTCGCAATACATCAGGGCCAAGGCCCGATTGGCGGCAAAGTTGGGAATTGCCGACACAAAGACAAACAAACAAAACAGAGAAGAACAACAACACCGATGAAAGAGGATAGGTACGATAGTCTGGAGCAGTTGCTCGCCGAGCGACTTGGGGAGTTCCGAGAGGAGCCCTCCGAGGGGCTGTTCGACCGCATCGAGGCCACTCTGGCAGGTGGTGTTGGAGCCGCCCCCGCAGTGGAGCCTTTTGTGGCAGAAGCAGAGCCCGCAGCCCCCACAGTGGAGCAGAAGCCGGTGGTTGTGCCCTTGTGGCGTAGGCCGGTGGTACGTTGGGCACTTTCGGCCGTGGTGGCCGCATCGCTCTTTGTGGGAGTGATGTTGGTGGTGGATAGCAGTGCCCCCAAGGAGGAGATGGTCGCCATTGAGGCAGAGATAAATGGCGAGCTTGGGAATATGCCCACCGAGGAGCCTGCCGAGTTGGGCGATGATGCGATGATGGCCGAACAGGTGAGTATGCCTGTGGCAAGGAGGGTGGCAACCATAAAGAGTGTGGCCCTCACACAGAAGGCACAAAACGAGGTGGCCGAGGAGTCGCAACCTGCACCCCAAGAGCCCACCACAGTGGCTGAGGAGGAGAACTCCCCAAAGGCTACAACCACTCGCCGCACCTCCACCCGCAAGAAACAACCCCGCAAGAGCGATGAGGAGATTGAGGCCTATTGGAGGGCAGTGTTGGGCCTCGACGAAGAGCCCCGCAGATTGGGCCTTGCCCACCCCACCGAAATATCCCTCTATGCAGCCAACGTGGGCTTCAATCAGGGCAATATGATTTTGGAGAATGTGAAGAGCAACTCTATGGGGGTGAACGAGCACGCTGTGCTCGGTGGCGATGCGGGCATCTCGGGACCCAACATATTCAAAGCCCCGCAGATGAACAACTCGCTCAAACACTTTATGCCCGTGTCGGTGGGCCTCACGGCGAGCTATGCCCTCGCCGATTGGATGGCCTTGGAGACGGGACTTATCTACACTCACCTCCACTCGCGCAGCGACAATGAGGGGCAAATGAGTACCTATGTGCGCAAACGCGATATGCACTACCTCGGTATTCCCCTCGGAGTGTCGTTCCGCTTTGCCAACTTCGACCGTTGGGGCCTCTACGGCAAGTTGGGCACCACCTTGGAGCACTGCGTGAGTGCAAAGGATACGGAGTTTATCAACGGCAAGAGGGACAAGTTGTTCGACCTTGAAACCCCCGGGTTGCAACTGTCGCTGGACGCTGTGGCGGGTGTGAACTATATGCTTTGGGGTGGCGTGGGTCTCTATGGCGAGGCGGGCGTATCCTACTGGCAATCCTTGGCCACACACCCTGAGAACTACCGCACCGAAAACCCATTGAGCCTGACTTGTAGGTTTGGCTTGAGATTTACGTTCCGTTAGGAAGGGTAAAGCGCAAGGGACCTTGACTGAGAGAGAAAAAATAGGATAAAAAAAGATGATAACAACAATGAAAAAATTGATTAGCAAAGTTGCACTGTTGGCCACCGTGGCCTTTGGTGCCGTAGCCTGCACCAGCTGGCTTGAGGTTGATGAGAGCCAAAACCACTACGTGTCGTTGGGCACTCTGGACCCCGTAACCCGCACCATCAAGGGCGACTATGGCGAGTTGCTCAACATTGTGGAGGTGGGTACCAACACTTCGGTGGAGGAGATTGAGAGCAAGTCGGGAAGGGTATGTTTCAACTACTCGGTGCTCAAACGACTCCAGAACAGCGTAAACATCCGCTTGCACGAGTTCTACCCCCTGGTGATTGACGACATCGACCCCCTCTCGATTATGGACGAAGAGGATAGGGCCGAGTTGGGCACAACCCCCGCAATCCCCACACAGGCCTCCATCACCGGTGGCTATATAAACCTCCAGATTGCCTATGTGGACACCGGTGCAAAGGAGACCGAGTTTGAGTTTGAGCTTGTCTACGACGACACCGAGAACGGCTCTACCGACAACACCCTCGTGTTGCAAATCTGCCACAAGGGCGAAGCGGTGAACAAAAAACCCGCCGACAGCGGCAGTTTTGCCTACCAATGGGCTTCGTTCAAGTTGAGCGAGGAGTTGCTGGAGAGGTATGGCAACAAGAGTTCGCTCGACCTGCTGGTGGTATTCCGCCACAGGTGGTGGAACAACGAAGGCGAGGTGGTGGAGAGTGTGGCCCACCTTTCGACCTCTCCCTACAGTGAGATGAGCAGCTTGTAGAGAAAAAAAGAGTGGTTGTTGGGAGCTTCTGCAAGCCCCAACAATCCATAAAGTTTAACAATGTGTGGTGAGCCGACTTGCAAACAGGTGTTGCAAGTCGGCTCTTTTTGTGTACCTTTGTGGCCAAAGAGAGAAACCATACGGATGAAGGATATGGAAAACAAGGAGGAAAGAGTTGTGGTTGGCCTGTCGGGTGGCGTGGACTCGTCGGTGGCTGCGTGGTTGCTCAAGGAGCAGGGCTACGACGTGGTTGGCCTCTTTATGGTCAATTGGCACGACACGGTGGGCACCCTCAGTGGCGAGTGCCCTTGGGAGGACGACCGCCTATTTGCCGAACTCGTGGCCAAGAGGCTCGACATTCCGTTCCGTATGGTAGACCTCAGTGAGCAGTACCGCCAGAGGGTTGTGGACTATATGTTCTCCGAGTATGAGAAGGGGCGCACACCCAACCCCGATGTGCTGTGCAATAGGGAGATTAAGTTTGATGTCTTTCTCAAGGAGGCACTCAAGCTCGGCGCCGACTGGGTGGCCACGGGGCACTACTGCCGCGTGGAGCACCTGCCCGATGGCACCCACCGACTGTTGGCGGGCACAGACGGCAACAAAGACCAGAGCTACTTCCTCTGCCAACTCTCGCAGGAGCAACTCTCACGTGCGCTATTCCCCGTGGGCGATATGCTCAAACCGCAGGTGAGGGAGATTGCCACCGAGCGACACCTTGCCACCGCCAAGAGGAAGGACTCGCAGGGCATTTGCTTTGTGGGTAAGGTCGATTTGCCCGTATTCCTCCAGCAGAAACTTCGTTCTCGCAAGGGGCGCATCGTGGAGATTGCGGCCGATTGGGAGGGCTACCGCACCGAGAGCGAGGAGGCCTCGCTCGTTGGGGAACTCAACCTACCCACCCTTGCAAGGGCCTACGAATATGAGCCCTCGGATGGTCGCAAAGTCGGCACCCACGGCGGAGCCCACTTCTACACCATAGGCCAACGCCACGGACTCGGCGTTGGAGGTACAGCCTTGCCACTCTTTGTGATAGCCACCGACGTGGAGCGCAACATTGTCTACGTTGGTCAGGGCCACACCCACCCCGGCCTTATGCGCCGTGCGCTGTGGATAAAGCCGGAGGAGGTGCATTGGGTGAGGGAAGATTTGCGTATGCAGGTGGGCAATGCCCCACGCCGCTACAAGGCCCGCATCCGCTACCGCCAACCGCTTCAGGAGGCAACCCTGCACGTGTGCCAGGAGGGAGCCTACCTGCTCTTCGACGAGCCACAGAGGGGCATCACCGCCGGCCAGTTTGCGGCTTGGTACGATGGGGACGAGTTGGTTGGCTCGGGCGTGATTGCCTAATACACACCAAAGAGTATGGCTTATTAACAACAAAAGAGGGACCCACGAAAGGTCCCTCTTTTATTGGCAATGTTTGTTGGTCGCTACTTCTCCCAACAGCCCACAATTTCGCCCACAAAGACGTGGTGGAAATCGCCATTGGGATAGATTTTGTTCCTCAACTCCACATCGGCAAAGTCCTCCGCACGGAAGGTGCCATCGAAGAGTTTGCGGCACTCCATAACGAGGGTTGCCTCCTCAAAGGTGGGGTTGCCCTCGGCAGTGAATACAGGAGTGAGCCCCGAAGCGGCCACCTTGTCGCCATCACGACCGGAGCGTGAGCCGAGCAACTGAAGCGCAGGGCGGTGCTCCTCGCCAAAGAAGGAGAGTGTGAAGTGGTTCTCGCGCTGCACAAAGCCCAAGGTATAACGCTGGGGGCGGATGAAGATGTAGACCACCGGTTTGTTCCACAGCACACCAACGCCACCCCAACTTGCGGTCATCGTGTTGAACTGCTCCTTGCTGCCGGCAGTGATGAGCATCCACTGCTTGCCGATAAGTTCAAAGGGGTTGGCCGCAAGTGCCTCGGGTGCGATAGGTTTCATTGTTGCGTTCATAGTCCTACACCCTCACTTTTGCGATAAACTTGCGCACGGGAGCGTCGGCAATGCCGGGTGCGTGTCCGTCCTCGGGCCAGAAGATTGCCACCTGACCGGGTTTGAGGGTAACATAGTTCTCGGGCTTCTCGTCCGAGAAGATTACGTCCTTCACCTCGTTGTACTCGGAGGTCCAGTGCTCAATCTCCTCGAGGGGTTTCCAGCCCATAGTCTCACGACCTTCGAGAATTACCTGCACATCAATATATTTGCGGTGAGCCTCCAAGGGCATCTCCTCTTTGGTGCCCACTTTGGGGCAGGCGTTGTTCACGTAGAGTTCGTCGCCCAACACGTCGTAGCGGCCCAAGGGGAGCTCGGCCATATTGTGGGTTTCAAGCCACTCGAAGAGGGTTTTGAACAGGGGGTTGAGTTTCTCCAACTCTTTGCGATTGTTAAGATTTGAAAGTACCATAGTTTTTTGTTTTTATAGTTGTCAGTTATCAGTTATCTGTTGTTACTATTTACTCTTTGTCGGTCGACGGTTGACGGTCGACGGTTGACCTTATGTAGTCGTGGATGGCTTTGGCAGCCTTGCGACCTGCGCCCATAGCAAGAATTACGGTGGCGGCACCCGTAACGGCATCTCCGCCCGCAAAGACACCTTCCCTGGTGGTTGCACCCTCCTCGGTGGCCACAAGGCAACCCCTGCGGTTGCGCTCCAAGCCCTCGGTGGTGGATGCAATCAGCGGGTTGGGTGATGTGCCAAGTGCCATAATCACGGTGTCGCACTCCAACTCAAACTCCGAGCCCTCAACGACCACAGGCGACCTACGGCCACTCTCATCGGGCTCGCCCAACTCCATACGCACACACCTAAGGGCCCTCACCCAACCCTTCTCATCGCCCACTACGGCCACGGGGTTGGTGAGCATCGCAAACTGCACGCCCTCCTCTTTGGCGTGGTGTACCTCCTCCACACGTGCGGGGAGTTCGGCCTCCGAGCGGCGGTAGATGATGTAGGCATCGGCACCGAGCCTCTTGGCCGACCTCACGGCGTCCATAGCCACGTTGCCACCGCCCACCACGGCCACCTTCTCGCCCCTACGCACAGGAGTGTCAAACCTATCGGGAGCATAGGCACCCATAAGGTTGATGCGGGTGAGGAACTCGTTGGCGGAGAACACGCCATTGAGGTTTTCGCCCTCGATGCCCATAAACTTGGGCAGGCCTGCGCCCGAGCCGATGAATACGGCCGCAAAGCCCTCCTCATCAAGCAGCGAGTCGATGGTCAGGGTGCGGCCCACGATGATGTTCTTCTCGAACTTCACACCGAGCCTCTCCACCTTGGCAATCTCCCTCTCCACGATGCGCTCCTTGGGCAGGCGGAATTCGGGGATACCATAGCTCAACACACCACCCAGGCGGTGCAGAGCCTCAAACACGGTAACCTCGTAGCCCCACTTTGCAAGGTCGGCAGCGCAGGCAAGGCCGGCAGGGCCACTACCCACAACGGCCACCTTCTTGCCATTGGGCTCAATCTCCACCTTCTCGGCAGTGCCGTTTTCGAGTTGCCAATCGCCCACAAACCTTTCGAGTTTACCGATGGCCACGGGCTCATTCTTTATGCCCACAATACACGAACCCTCACATTGGCTCTCCTGCGGGCACACCCTGCCACAAATGGAGGGCAGCAGCGAGTCCTCGGCAATGATGTTGGCGGCCATCTGGAGGTCGCCCTCGGCAATGGCGGCGATGAAATTGGGAATCTGTATGCCCACAGGGCAGGCCTTCACACAGCGCGGGTTGCGGCAGTGCAGGCAACGGCTTGCTTCCCTCTGGGCCTCTTCGAGGTTGAACCCATAGCAAACCTCCTCGAAGTTTGCAGCCCTTGTGGCGGGCTCCTGCTCCCTTACGGGAGTGCGTGATATGATGTTTGCCATATCTCCTTGTCTATCTCTATGTTGTTCTTTTTCTCTCTATTTGTCCAGCCCGATGCGGCACTTGTGGTCCTTGTAGCGTTCCAGGCGACGTTGCTCCTCGGTGCGGTACTGGCCGCTGCGGCGCATAGCCTCATCGAAGTCCACCTCGTGGGCGTCAAACTCGGGGCCGTCCACGCAGGTAAACTTGGTCTTGCCACCCACACTCACCCTGCACGCACCACACATACCGGTACCATCAACCATCAGCGAGTTGAGCGAGGCGATGGTGGGGATACCGAGCTCCTTGGTGGTCAGAGCCACAAACTTCATCATAATCATCGGGCCGATGGTGATGACCGTGTCGTAGTGCTTGCCTTGCACCTCCACAAGCTCCTTCAAGCAACCCGTAACCATACCTTTGAAGCCTTCCGAGCCATCGTCGGTGGCAATGTAGAGGTTGGAGGCCACGCTGCGCATCTCGTCGGTGAGTATGAGGAGCTCTTTGGTCTTGGCACCAATGATAACGTCGGCCTCCACTCCGTGTTCGTGCAGCCACTTGACCTGCGGGTAGACGGGTGCTGTGCCCACACCGCCCGCAATGAAGAGGATGCGCTTGGCTTTGAGCTGCTCCACGTTCTCGTACACAAAGTCGGAGGGGCGGCCCAGCGGACCCGCAAAGTCCTCAATGCACTCACCCTCGGCAATCTCACACAACTTGAGGGTGGAGACGCCAAGCGTCTGCACCACAATCTGCACACTGCCACGCTCGGTGTCGAAGTCGGAGATGGTCAGCGGAATACGCTCGCCCTCCTTGGTGGCCCTAACGATTACGAATTGTCCGGGATGTGCCGAATGTGCCACCCTCGGTGCGTGAACATCCATCAGGTAGATATTCTCCGCAAGTTTCACTTTACGTAAAATCTGATACATATCTTGTTGTCAAAAAAACTTATTTTCTCCCCTATCCACAATCTACTTTATGGTTGCCCCGACACGCAACTCCCTCACGGGCCTTGCGGGGTCGTTCACCACAATCATTCCGCCCCCAAAGAGGGTGTCGTAGGCTCCCCTCGGCACCTCCAGCACCACCTCCACACTCACACTCTCGCGTGGGGCTATGGTCGTACCCTCGGCCAGTCCGATGGTTGTTCCCTCGCGTGGGCTCACTTTGCGCACCACCAGCGGGGCTGTACCCTCGTTGGTGAGCACCACGGTGCAACGCTGCACGCTCGGCACAGCCACCTCGCCAAAGTCTACCCACGTGGGCTCAATGCGGGCTTTGGGGACCTCCTTGGCCTCTCGGTCGAAGTTGTCCACCCCTATGGCGGTGGTGGTCAGCACCACCTCGCTGCGCACGCCGTCAATCAGCACCCCCACCTTATCCCTCAACAGCCCATAGCGAGCCCCATCGGAGGGGAGCACATAGGTGGCTGTGGCCAGCGCGACCTCTCCCGGGGCGAGCGTGTCGGGCAGGAAGAGTTCCAGTGCCCCACTCTGCTCCACCCACTCGGTGGCTATGCGCACACCCCTCTTGGAGGTGTTGGCAAGGGCTATGGTCATACTTTTGCTTGCGCCCTGCGCCACGTTGCCGAAGGCTTTGTAGTTGCTGTCGGCCCTCACTCCTGCGCCCAAAGCGTAGGGATAGAGCACCTCGGTGGAGCGTTTGCGCCCCCTGACAACACCCTTGATGCGCAATTCGGTGCGACCACGCCCCTCGTCATAGACCAGCGTGATGCGTTTGTCGAACCGCCCGGGCCTATCTTCGGGGTTGAAGGTGATGGTGAACTTCTCCGAAGCCCCAGGTTTAAGGGGCCTGCGGGAATAGTCGCCCGTGGTGCATCCACAGGAGGTGTAGACCCTCTCGATGGCCACGGGGTGGGTGGCGGTGTTGGTGTAGACAAAGGTGTGGCTCACCTTGCCGTCCTCCTCCTCGATGCGCCCGAAGTTCCACTCCACCTCCTCAAAGAGGAGAGCATTAGGGGTGGTGTCGGCCTGTTGTGCCGACAACGCTCCGGCCAACATCAGGGCCCAAATCGAAAGAAGCACTCTTCTCATAGCACAACAAAGGTATCTATTTTAGGTGAGAAAGCAACACAAAAGAGGGTGGAAAGTTGGGTGGCTGCAAGTTTTTTTGAAAAAATATTGTAAAAATGTTTGCAGGAAAGAAATTTTGCCATATATTTGCACTCGCAAAATGACCGAGGTCACTAGCATTAAGGGTTAAATTCCTCAGTAGCTCAGTTGGTTAGAGCACCTGACTGTTAATCAGGGGGTCCTAGGTTCAAGTCCTAGCTGAGGAGCGAAGGGTTGCAGAGATGCAACCCTTTTTGTTTTGGGGAAAATTAAGAGGGGGTGTCTAAATGGTTACTAGACACCCCCCCTTTTTTTATTAAAAATTGTATTGCAGTGGCGTGGGCAGAGCCTACCACCACAGCGGCCACCTCTATCGGCTCTCGTAGTGGCTTATTTTGTCGATGCGGCCACAGTGGCGGCCACCCTCGAACTCGGCCTGCAACCACTCATCCACAATGGCCTTACCCATCTCTACATCAATGAGTCTTGCGCCCATAGCCAACACATTGGCATCGTTGTGCTGACGGGAGAGGTGGGCCATATTAACATCCAAACAGAGTGCACACCTCACGCCCTTAACCTTATTGGCGGCGATGCTGATGCCGATACCGCTACCGCAGATGACGATACCCCTCTCCACTTCGCCTCGTGCCACAGCCTCGCCCACGGCAATACCATAGTCGGGATAGTCGGAACGCTCGGCCGAGTAGCAACCCTTGTCGACAAGTTCGTGGCCCTTTGCGGTGAGGTAGGCCTTGATTTCCTCTTTGAATGTGAATGCTGCGTGGTCGCAACCGATAGCAATTTTCATACTCTTATGGCGGTTATTTGTTGTTTTAATCTTCTTTGTGCCCCACTTAGAGTTTTTCGAGAATCTCCACAAAGGGGGTAAAGTCGGGGTGCTCACACACAAATCGCTCAAAGGCGTCGGCATCGCACCCTTTCTCCGGGGTGTCGCTCACCATCTTGACGACCATTGCGGGCACTCCGTGCTGGGCGGCAATCTGACACACAGCGGTGGCCTCCATATCAAAGAGGGCCTTGTCGGTGCCGAAGCGACTCTTAATCTCGCCAATCATCTCGGCCCCAACGAAACTATCGCCCGTATAGACGGTGGCCTCATCGGCACCCTCCAGGGCATAGGGTTTGGTAAGGAAGTCCACCCCATCGAGCCCCTCGGGAACGTGGCTGTCGTGGTAGCGGGCAGCGCAGGGGCACACGATGTCGCCCGTGTTGTAGGCGGCCGATGCGGCAGCATAACCCACCACGGCCACAAGGTCAAACCTCTCCTCGGCCAATGCGAGTGCCGTTGCGGCGGCGGCATAGACCTTGCCCACATAGCCACGGCGAATGGTGTAGGCATTGAGCAGCGGCAGGGGGTAGTTGTTGAGTGCTTGGAGCATATTCTCCTGCTCGGCAGCCATAGGTGTTATGACAAGAATATTTTTCATTGCGTTGGTAAATATCTACTTATGTGATTTAGCGTTTCAGCAACTCCTGAAGCAGGTTGCCATACTCGGCAAGGGCGGCATTGGAGCCCTCAATGTCGTAGAGTTCAGGGTTACCGCACTGCACCACAGTGAGGCCCGGCACATCGCTCTGGGTGCGCAGAGCCGACTGCTCACGGCACACCTTCAGCACCGCCTCCATCACCTTGCGCTGGGGCACCCACCCCTTGACCACAAGGTAGAAACCGGTCTTGCACCCCATCGGCGCAAACGACACCACACTGTTACCAAGCTCCTCACGCAGATAGTGTGCCATAAGGTGCTCAATGGTGTGGATAACTTCGGGAGTGAGGTAGGCTTTCTCGCGCGGTGCACGGAAGCGCATATCGTAGGATTTGATGGGGTAGATGCGGCCCACGGTGTAGAGCGAACGCAGATAAAACCCACGGTCGAGTGTGGTGTGGTCCACCGCAAAGGATGCAACTTTACTCTTCATATTGTTGTTTACGGTTGTGAAATCACACAAAAGTAAGTATTAGAATTGAGAATTGAAAATTGAGAATTGAGAATTTTCCCCTTTCTGCTCTTTCTTGCCCTTTACTGCTCCACAAACCCCTCAGTCGCTTTGCGCCAGCTCCCCTAACTTAGGGGAGCAGTGGTCGGATGGCACGGGTAACGAGTTCGTTATCCGAAATAAAAATGCGCCGCAGGCACCACAATTTTCCATTTTCAATTTTCAATTGTCAATTCTGAATTTTGAATTTTGGAAGTCGTGCAAAAAAACCTACATTTGTGGAAGAAATAACATCTTAACGAAAACCATCTATGGCAAAACACACCCTCAAAGAGTGGTATCTCGCCACTCGACCTTGGTCGTTCCCCGCATCGGCAATGCCCGTAGCCTCAACCATCGCCTACCTCTTCTGGGTTTCTAAAACTTCCGCAGGGGCTCCCGAAGTAAATTGGCTCTGCGGAGCGTTGGTCCTTGTGGGTATCATTCTCTTCCACGCCGCAGGCAACGTTCTGAGCGACTACAGCGACTATCGCAAGGGAGTCGATACGCCCGAAAACGCAATGATGCTACCCCTCGTGAATGGCTCCTTCAAAGACTATGAGTTCCGCCGCTATGGCATTGTGCTCTTTGTTCTCGGGTGCATTGTGGGTGGGGTGTTGTTGCTACTCACCAAGGACATCAATCTGCTCTACGTTGGAGTGGCCGGCGGAGTGCTCACCCTGCTCTACTCCTTCCTCAAATATCGCTCGTTGGGCGATGTAGTAATCATCCTCACCTACGCCATTCTTCCCATCATCGGCACCTCGCTCGTTACTGTGGGGCAGGTCGATTGGTCGGCTATGGTGTTGGCAGTGCCCCTTGGGTTGATTACCGACTCCATCCTCCACATCAACAATGCCCGCGATGCCGAGAGCGACCGTGCCGCAGGTGCCCGCACCTTTGCGATGCGCATCGGCCCCAAGGCCTCGGCCCTCATCTATCAATTTGAGGTACTCTTCCCCATCGTGTGGGTGCTCATCGCCATTTTTGCGGGTTGGTTGCCCCCGCTCACGCTTGTGGTGTGTGCTGTGGGTAACACGGCAATGGGTATGGCTCGCCAAGCCCGAAAACTCACCACCGAGGGCCCTGCCGCCATTGCACACCTCGACCAGCAGAGTGCCAAGTTGCAGGCCGAGTTTAGCGTTGTGATGATTGTTTCCCTTGTGGTTAGTGCCCTTGTTGGCTGGGGTGCCTATTTTGCACTATGACAAAGAAAATCCTGCTTCCCATAGCCGTTGCAGCCCTGCTGTGGTTTGTGATGTTCAGTCCGTGGACCGCCCCGCACGTCAATTTTTGGCTTACGATGAGCCTTGCGGGAGTGGTGCTCACCACGCTCTCCCTCGCCACCACACCCGACCTGCGCAGGGTGCTTGCCGTGGAGTTTTCCGCCAAGCACATTTTGTTGGGCGTGGCTCTTGCTGCGCTGCTGTGGGGAGTATTCTGGGTGGGCGACAAGGTGGCCTGCTGGATGTTCCCCTTTGCCGAGGGTGAGATTGGCTCCATCTACTCGATGAAGGATGGCACCTCGCCTTGGCTCATCGGCCCATTGTTGTTGCTTGTCATCGGCCCCGCCGAGGAGATTTTCTGGCGTGGCTTTGTGCAGCGACAACTATCCCTCAAAATAAATCCCACGTGGGCCTTTGTGCTCACCACAGCCATCTATGCCCTCGTGCACATTTGGGCACTGAACTTTATGCTGGTGGTGTCCGCTGCGGTGGTTGGCGGTGTGTGGGGCTTGCTGTATCGACTGTGGCCCAAGAGCCTTTGGACACTCATTGTTTCCCACGCCGTGTGGGATGTGGTCGTCTTTCTGATATTTCCCATTTAGTCTGCGCATAGCAGGCTCTCTTTCATTCCGACTTACACATTTTCCCCTTTCGCCCGAGCGGAAGGGGTTTGTTGTGCCGACTTTGTCCGAAGGTTGGGACACTGTCCTGTGCGTATGTTTCGGCAGCAACAAGTCCCATTGGTGGCCTCACACGAGGAGCAACCTTGTGGCCGACACATCTCCTCACGGTCCCAGCGGTGGGCCTTGCGGTAGTCGGTGGGAGTGGACCCAAAGTGTTCCTTAAAGAGGCGGATGAAGTGCGAAGGGGTGCTGAAGAGTGTGGTGTAGGCAATGGCCTTGACCGAGAGGTTGGAGCCGCACAGCAGCCTTTTGGCATACTCCAATCGCTTTCGCACCATCCAGCGGTGTACGCTCTCGCCAAAGAGACACCGGAATTTGAGTTTGAATGTGGTGGTACAGAGGCAACACTCCTCTGCGAGTTGTTCGATACTCTTTTTGGAGTATACACCTTGCGTGGCCACCTTGTATAGGTGCTCATCAAGTGGCGAATTGGGGTCATCTTGATTGGTCATTTGTGGGTTGTGGTTGATTTGGTGGCGCAAAAGTATCCCATTACACAAAACAAAGGTGTGGAATAGCCCGAAAGTTATCCACACCTGTCAGTAACCCCAAAATCGGAGCACACATTTCAGGCTAAGGGTGTGTCTAAATTGTCAGACACACCCCTATGTTTTTCAGAAGTTGTATAACAAGAGGGATTTCAAGGCTTGCGCAGTCCGAAAAACCGCAGTTTACACGGCGTAAATGAGGATTTTGAGGACAAGCGTAACGCAGAAATCACCTTGTTAGACAGCTTCTCTATTGGTCCTGCTCCACGATGATTATGTCCGAGAGGTCGTAGCCCCTGTCCCGCAGTCGGGCAAAAATGCCGTCCATAGTTTCCTTCGGCAGAGAGGGGGTGCGGGAGAGTACCCAAAGGTATTTGGGACTGCCACCGCCCACCACCGAGTAGGAGTAGTCGGGGGCGACCTCCAGAATGTTGTACTCGCCGGGGAAGATGAAGAAGGTAACCATCAGTTGGCCGGGGATGTCGGTGGTGCGGGCCTTGCCTCGGCTCACCTTGCGTTTACCCTTCTTCACGCCCTCGTTGGTTACGTCAATCTTACCATCGGGGCGGAGGGTGTAGGTAGCCACCACGTGGCTCATACCCTTCTCAAACGAGTGTGGCTTGCGCACGAGTTCATACCAACGCCCCTGATAACGTTCCAAGTCCACGTTGGAGGCGGGGGTGTTGTTGAGTTCCTTGGTGCGCCCTGCGGGCTCGGCAGCAAAGAGGTTGTAGCACCCGAGAGCAAGAGCCACGAGTGCAAGGCGAATGGAGGTGCGGAGTGTAAAAGAGTTCATAAAGCGGTAAAGTTTTTGTTTAACACCCACCAAGGTGGGCAAACCGAGTGCCAATGTGTGCATTTGGGAGGGTAAAATTTGCTCCACTCAACAAAATGCACTACCTTCGTGTCCGAAAATCGCCAACTCTATGACAATCCTCTATGACAACATAATCTTCGGCCCCATCCACTCACGCCGATTGGGCCTCTCGCTGGGTATCAACCTGTTGCCGTTGGAGTGCAAACTCTGCTCGTTCAACTGCATCTACTGCGAGTGTGGGTGGACTCTGGGCGGCCCAAAACCCAAATTCCACGACAAGGAGGCTGTGCTTGCGATGTTGGAGCAGAGGCTCTCGGCAATGGTTGCCGAGGGGACACCACCCGATGTGCTCACCTTTGCGGGCAACGGAGAGCCCACAATGCACCCCCACTTTGAGGAGATTGTGCAGGGTGTGGTATCGTTGCGAGGCAGGCTCTGCCCCAACGCAAAGGTGTCGGTGCTCACCAACGCCACAATGCTCCACAAGGAGAGCGTTTGCAGGGCTCTGAGGATGGTTGATAACCCAATCTTGAAACTCGACTCGGCCTTTGACCACACCGTGCAACTCATCGACAAACCCCTTGGGCACTACTCGGTGGCCGAGGTGGTCGGGAGGATGAAGTCGTTTGGGGGCAGGTGCATTGTGCAGACTATGTTCCTGCGTGGCGAGTTTGAGGGCGAGGTGATTGACAACACCACCGAAGAGGAGGTAGCCGCTTGGCTGAAACTAATTGAGGAGATTGGCCCCCGCAGCGTGATGGTCTACACCATCGACCGCGACACCCCAGCCCCCAACCTGCAAAAGGTGCCCGTGGAGGAACTCCGAGCCATAGCCGAGAGGGTGCGTGCTCTGGGGGTGGAGTGCAGCGTGGCAGGCTAATCAGATGTGGCTCACACCGGCCGAGCAGGAGGAAGGAAGATAGAAAAAAGTATAGTTAGGCATAATGACAACAGCAGAACAGATAAAGGACCTTGTGCAGAGGCGCGATGCCTTGGGGCGCTACCTTGCCATTGACGACAAGCGTATAGCCTTTGAGGAGGAGCAGCTCAAAACCACCGCCCCCGACTTTTGGGACCACCCCGAAGAGGCCGAAAAGCAACTCAAAAAGGTGGCTTCCATAAAGGCGTGGATAGACTCCTATGTGGCCCTCTCGGGTCTTGTAGACGACCTCGAAGTTACGGCCGAGTTTGTGCGTGAGGGAGGTGCCACCGAGCAGGAGCTCGACACCCTCTATGCCCGCACATTGGAGGCTACCGAGGCCCTCGAAATGAAGAATATGCTCCGTGGGGAGGAGGACAAACTGGGTGCTGTGGTCGATATTAACAGTGGTGCAGGCGGCACCGAGAGTCTCGATTGGGCCTCTATGCTGATGAGGATGTACACCCGCTGGGGCGAGCGCAACGGCTTCAAAGTGAGGGTGGCCGACCTGCAACCCGGTGAGGAGGTGGGCGTGAAATCGGCAACACTGCTCTTTGAGGGCGACTATGCCTATGGCTACCTCAAGAGCGAGAGCGGTGTACACCGTATGGTGCGCCTATCGCCCTTCAATGCCAACAACAAGCGACAAACCACCTTTGCATCGGTCTTTGTGTCGCCACAGGTGGATGACACCATAGAAATCAACATCAACCCCGCCGACTACGAGTGGGATACCTATCGCAGTAGCGGTGCGGGCGGACAAAATGTAAACAAGGTGGAAACGGGTGTGCGACTGCGCTACCACGGCAAGGACCCCGACACGGGCGAGGTGGTGGAGTTCCTCATTGAGAACACCGAGACGCGCTCGCAACTCGACAACCGCAACAACGCCCTGCGCATCCTTCGTTCCAAACTCTACCAGAGGGAGTTGGACAAACGTATGGCTATGCAGAACGAACTCGAAAAGAGCAAGAAACGCATCGAGTGGGGCTCACAAATTCGCTCCTACGTCTTTGACGACCGCCGTGTGAAGGACCACCGCACAGGCCACCAGACCTCGGCTGTGGATGCGGTGATGGATGGCGACATTGATGCCTTCATCAAAGCCTACCTTATGGAGTTTGGCGACAACGCCTAAACAGCCTTCAGCCTTCAGCCTTCAGTTTTCAGTTTTCACCTTTCAAAGCATTTCCAGCAGACCGATAAGATTTTCGGGCGTGGGGTCTTTCAGCACCACGTTCTTGTCTTTGTCAAGCAGGTAGAGCGTGGGGATGGCCTTCAGGTCGTAGAGGTTTTTCGACTGCACCACCGCACCCTTATCATAGGAACTTATCCACCACTTCGGGTTTTCGGACAGATACTTTTTCCACTCCGTAAGGTCCTCATCGGGATAGACCGCAAGTACCTTAAGGCGGCCCTCCTTGTGGAGCCTGCCGACCGCCTCCGATTCCACCAACATATCTTTCACTCGGCGACAATCGGCACAACCGGGGTTGTAGAAGTAGATAATGAGTATGTCGCTCTTAATCTGACTCATACGCCCCTGTGAGCCGCCTGCTGTGGTGTAGACAAAATCGGTGGCCACAGTGCCGGGGCGGTTGCGCTCCACGGTCTTTTTGAGCGTGCGGTAGCGGCTCTTGGAGTCCTCGTCAAGAGGGCTCTTGGTGGAGAGTGCGTGGGCAATGGCGGGGATGAAAAACTCGTCGTTACGCATCGGTGAGTTGGGCTCATAGAAGTAGTGCTCACACAGGTCGAGGAAGTGCCAATAGGCATCTTCACTCACCGCAGCACGCGTGAGCATAGTCTTCACAGCCGACTGTGCCTCGGGGGTGGCAGCACCAATTCCCGACTGCATTTGCAGCAGGTAGGCAAAGTTGGCAAAGGCTTGGCCCGTGGTCTCTTCGGCGTACTTTTTGTCGTAGGCGGCAAAGTCGTAGCGGTCCCAATAGTGGGCAACATAGTAGGCCACATAGGAGGCCTGGTCGGTGTAGATTGCCGGCACCGTTATCTCCGGAAATGGCTCGGTAGTTTGCGCAAAAGCCACCAATGGGGCCACAAAAAGCGACAAGAGCAGTGTAATAATCGTTTTTTTCATAGAATAATTGCCTTAAACCAGCGACAAAGTTAAGGAAATAATTGTGTTATTTGAAAAACAATAGTAACTTTGCGCCAATTAGAACTAAACAAAATTTTATTTAACTTAAATAATTATGAGTGGAAGTATTTTTACCTCTTCAATCGGCAAGAAGATGTTTATGAGCATCTCCGGCTGTATTCTTGTTTTGTTCCTCACATTCCATATGTGTATGAACTTGGCACTTGTCTTCTCGGATGAAGCCTACAATGCAATTTGCGGCTTCCTCGGAGCCAATTGGTATGCAGTTGCAGCCACCGTTTTGCTGGCAGTTGTGGTTGTGGCACACATCGCTTTGGCCATTGTGCTGACCATCCAGAACCGCAAGGCCCGTGGCTCCATCCGCTATGCCGTAACCAAACGCGAACCCGGTGTTGAGTGGTCGAGCAAGAATATGCTCGTGCTGGGTATGGTGGTCCTCCTCGGCCTCGTGTTCCACCTCGTACACTTCTGGTACAAGATGATGTTTGCCGAGTTGGCCGGTGCCCACGAAGTTATGCTTGGTGCAGCAGCAGTGTCGCCCACCGATGGTGCAGCCATTGTTCGCTACTACTTCGCTCAGTGGCCCTATGTGCTGCTCTACTTGGTGTGGTTTGCAGCCATTTGGTTCCACCTCACCCACGGTGTGTGGAGTATGATGCACTCCCTCGGCCTCAACAGCAAGGTGTGGTTCAAACGTATGAAGTGCATTTCGTTCATCGTTGCCACCCTCATCATTGGTGGTTTCGCTTTGTGCGCCATCATCCTCTTCTTGCAGGGCAACGGCATCCTTCCCTACCCCTTGTTCTAAACTAAACCGATAACCACGAAAAAACTTTAACGATATGATTAAACTCGATTCCAAGATTCCATCGGGCCCCATTGAAGGCAAATGGACAAAGCATAAAGGCGACATCAAAGTGGTGAGCCCCGCCAACAAACGCAAACTTGACGTTATCGTTATCGGTACCGGTCTGGGTGGTGGCGCAGCAGCTGCCTCACTTGGCGAACTTGGCTACAACGTGAAGGTGTTCTGCATCAGCGACTCGCCCCGTAGGGCACACTCGATTGCCGCACAGGGTGGTATCAATGCCGCCAAAAACTATCAGAACGACAACGACTCGGTATACCGCCTCTTCTACGATACCATCAAGGGTGGCGACTACCGCGCAAGGGAGGCCAATGTGTATCGTTTGGCTGAGGTGTCCAACCTCATCATCGACCAGTGCGTAGCACAGGGCGTACCTTTCGCACGTGAGTATGGCGGCAAGTTGGCCAACCGTTCCTTCGGTGGCGCACAGGTATCGCGTACCTTCTATGCCCGTGGCCAGACCGGTCAGCAGTTGTTGCTCGGCGCCTATGCCGCACTCAACCGTCAGATTGCTGCCGGCACCGTTAAGAGTTACTCGAGGCACGAGATTTTGGACATCGTGTTGGTAGACGGCAAAGCAAGGGGCGTGATTGCACGCAACCTCGTAACCGGCGAGTTGGAGCGCCACGGTGCACACGCAGTGGTTATGGCTACCGGTGGCTATGGTAACGTGTTCTTCCTCTCCACCAACGCTATGAACTCCAACGGCTCGGTGGCTTGGCAGGCCTACAAGAAGGGTGCTGCATTTGCAAACCCCTGCTTCACACAGATTCACCCCACCTGTATCCCCGTACACGGCACACAGCAGAGTAAGCTTACCCTTATGAGTGAGTCGTTGCGTAACGATGGTCGTATCTGGGTGCCCAAACACAAGAGCGATGTTGAGGCTCTGAGGGCAGGTATCAAACAGCCCAGCGATATTGCCGAGGAGGATAGGGACTACTACTTGGAGCGCCGCTACCCCGCTTTCGGTAACCTCGTACCCCGTGATGTGGCTTCGAGGGCTGCCAAAGAGCGTTGCGATGCAGGCTATGGCGTGAACGAGACCGGCTTGGCTGTCTACCTCGACTTCAAGACCGCCATCGACCGCCTCGGTATTCAGACCATCAGGGAGAGGTATGGTAACCTGTTCCAGATGTATGAGAAGATTACCGCAGTGAACCCCTACGAGCAGCCTATGCAGATTTACCCCGCAGTACACTACACTATGGGTGGTACTTGGGTGGACTACAACCTGATGACTACCATCCCCGGTCTGTATGCTCTGGGTGAGGCCAACTTCTCCGACCACGGTGCCAACCGTCTTGGTGCTTCGGCTCTGATGCAGGGCTTGGCAGATGGCTACTTCGTGCTGCCCTACACCATCGGCGACTACCTCTCGCACGAGATTCAGTCGCCCAAGGTGGACACCAACACCCCCGAGTTTGAGGAGGCAGAGAACGCCATCCGCGAGAAGATTGCCAAACTCTATGCCATCAAGGGTAACCAGACTCCCGACGAGTTGCACAAGAAACTCGGTTGCGGCATTATGTGGGAGAAGGTTGGTATGGCTCGTACCAAAGAGTCGCTCGAGCAGGCTATCGTTGAGATTCAGGCTCTGCGCAAAGAGTTCTGGAGCGACCTCAAACTTGCCGGTAAGCCCGACGAACTCAACCCCGAGTTGGAGAAGGCTCTCCGCTTGGCCGACTTCTTGGAACTCGGCGAGTTGATGGCAAGGGATGCACTCAACCGTAACGAGAGCTGCGGTGGCCACTTCCGCGAGGAGTACCAGACTCCCGAGGGCGAGGCCCTGCGTGATGACGAGAACTATGCCTATGTTGCTGTGTGGGAGTACCAAGGCGAGGACAAAGAGCCCGTGCTTCACAAGGAGCCTCTGACCTTTGAGACCATCCACTTGCAGCAGCGTAACTACAAGGACTAACTCTCCACAAACGAGTTCTCAAAAACCCATACAAATCAAACAAACGAAAGAGAAAACATAGAGACTATGGATTTGACACTTAAAATATGGCGTCAGGCAAATGCCAAAGCCAAAGGTAAATTCGAGACATACGTAGTGAAGGATGTTTCGACCGAGAGTTCGTTCTTGGAGATGCTCGACATTCTGAACAACCAACTCATCCACGAAGGTGTAGACCCCGTTGCATTCGACCACGATTGCCGTGAGGGTATCTGCGGTGCTTGCTCGTTGAGGATTAACGGCCACGCCCACGGTCCCGAGACCGAGATTACCACCTGCCAGCTTCATATGCGCAACTTCAAAGATGGCGACACCATCGTGATTGAGCCTTGGAGGAGCCGCGCATTCCCCGTAATCAAAGACCTCGTGGTGGACCGCACCGCCTATGAGAGTATTCTTCAAGCCGGTGGTTTCGTGTCGGTAGGCACAGGTGGTGTACCCGATGCAAACGCCATTCCCATCGCCAAAGACGATGCAGAGGAGAGTATGGATGCAGCCGCTTGTATCGGTTGTGGTGCTTGCGCTGCAACCTGCAAGAACGGCTCGGCAATGCTTTTTGTGGCTGCAAGGGTATCGAGCCTCGCCAAACTGCCTCAGGGTCAGGTGGAGGCTGCTCGCAGGGCCAAGGCTATGGTTGCCAAGATGGACGAGCTGGGCTTTGGTAACTGTACCAACACCGGTGCTTGCCAGGCAGAGTGCCCCAAGGGCATTACCATCAACCACATTGCTCGCCTCAACAGGGAGTATCTGAAAGCCAAATTCCGCAGCTAAGAAAAAATGGTACGGAGGGGGAG
Organism: Tidjanibacter sp.; assembly: GCA_017503465.1. Taxonomy (GTDB): domain Bacteria; phylum Bacteroidota; class Bacteroidia; order Bacteroidales; family Rikenellaceae; genus Tidjanibacter. The sequence goes on from JAFVSY010000076.1 coordinate 49,430, forward strand.
GTTGGCAGAGGCCACACCTCCCTCACCAATGCTATAACACACAATAGTTAGGTTACAATTAACACAAACACAAAAAAACGTTACGAAAATGTCAGAGATTTTAGGCGTACACGCAAGAGAGATTCTCGATTCGAGGGGTAACCCCACCATCGAGGTAGAGGTAACTACCATTAACGGTATCGTAGGTCGTGCTGCTGTTCCCAGCGGTGCTTCGACCGGCGAAAACGAGGCTTTGGAGCTTCGTGATGGCGACAAAGGTCGCTACTTGGGCAAGGGCGTATTGCAGGCCGTTGCTAACGTAAACGAGAAGATTGCTCCCGCATTGGTTGGTATGAGCGTATTTGACCAGGTGGGCGTAGATAAGGCTATGATTGAGTTGGACGGCACCGCAACCAAGAGCAACCTTGGTGCAAACGCCATCCTCGGTGTATCGTTGGCAACTGCTCACGCTGCTGCTGCCGAGCTCGGTATGCCCCTCTATCGCTACATTGGTGGTGCAAACGCCAAGAGCCTGCCCGTACCTATGATGAACATCATCAACGGTGGCTCGCACTCGGATGCCCCCATCGCATTCCAAGAGTTTATGATTCGCCCCGTTGGCGCCCCCACTTTCCGTGAGGCTCTGCGTATGGGTGCCGAGGTATTCCACAACCTGAAGAAGGTGCTCCACGCTCGTGGTTTGAGCACCGCAGTGGGTGATGAGGGTGGTTTCGCCCCCGTGTTGGATGGCACCGAGGATGCTATCGAGAGCATCTTGAAGGCTATTGAGGCTGCCGGTTATGTTCCCGGGAAAGACGTTATGATTGGTATGGACTGCGCATCGAGCGAGTTCTACAAAGATGGCGTTTATGACTACACCATCTTCGAGGGCGAGAAGGGCGCAAAACGCACCTCCGCAGAGCAGGTTGAGTACCTGAAAGGCCTCGTTGAGAAATACCCCGTAGATTCGATTGAGGACGGTATGGCCGAGAACGACTGGGATGGTTGGAAGATGCTGACCGATGCCATTGGCGACAAGTGCCAGCTCGTAGGTGACGACCTCTTCGTAACCAACGTAGAGTTCCTGAAGAAGGGTATCGAGTTGGGTTGCGGTAACTCCATCCTCATCAAGGTTAACCAGATTGGTACCCTGACCGAGACTTTGGATGCCATCGAGATGGCTCACCGTGTAGGCTACACTTCGGTTACTTCGCACCGTAGTGGCGAGACCGAGGATAGCACCATCGCCGACATCGCAGTTGCTACCAACTCGGGCCAGATTAAGACCGGTTCGATGAGCCGTAGCGACCGTATGGCCAAGTACAACCAGTTGCTTCGCATCGAGGAGCAGTTGGGCGACGAGGCTGTTTATGGCTACAAGAAAATCTATCGCCTCAAATAGTCGCCACACCGACTGTTAGGGTGATACCTCCCCCGAGAGGGCTGCCGTACCGCAAATGGTTGGCAGCCCTTTTTTGTGTGCAGACCCTGCTGCCATCAAAGAGTAAAGAGTAATTAGTAATTAGTAAATATTTTTTCTTTGAGCGGATAGGGTTTGGGAGGTTAGAGAGGTTAGGGAACTTAGGGAACCTCTCCCTACACTCCCTACACTCCCTACACTCCCTACACTCCCTACACTCCCTACACTCCCTACACTCCCTACACTCCCTACACTCCCTACACTCCC
>JAFVSY010000077.1 GCA_017503465.1 Tidjanibacter sp.
CCGTGGCCACGGCCAACACCGCAAACAATATGTCGTTACGTTTTTTCATTGTCTATCGTCTAACGTCAGTTTTTTGCTAATTGCTCAAAGTAGTGCAACTTGTGTCCACCTGCCTTTTCGGGGTGCAGGATGGCAATCAGGTCGGCCAACACCACGTCGGCCCACACCGCTCCGCTCTCCCAAAAATCACTTCCACCTGCGGGGGTGCTTATGGCGGTGCAGTTGTAGACCTGTCCGCGCCTTACCACGCCCACTTGCGCAAACTTCGGGTTGGCGGCCACGAGTTGGCTCATAGTGCGGGCCTCGTTGGGGTTGAGCCACACATCGGCCTGCGAGAGCCACACGTAGGCACTCTCGCCACTTATGGGCCTTGAGGTGCGACTGCTGCTGCCCTTGCAGATGTACTCTCCGCCAGCGTCCTCCACCAATCGCACAATGTAACTCTCGTCGGCGGGTACAAACCACACATCCTTGTAGGGAGAGTTGAACATCACCTTGGGCTTGTGTTCCACTCCGAGCATTGCCAGACGCATACTCTCATACCGCTCGCCAATCTGCCCGAAGAGGTCCACGGCCTCCTCCCTGCGGTCGAAGAGTTCGCCCACGGCCACCACCCACTCGCTCTTGCCAAGCGGTGTGCGCTCGGTCTGCTCGCCCATATAAAGATATGGTATGCCGAGTTCGGTGAGTTTGCCCGTGAGGGTTGTGTTCTCGCCCGTGGTGCCGTAGATGAGGGCCACATCGGGGCGCAGGGCAGCAATGAGTTCGTAGTTTATGGCGTTGTCGTAGCCAATTTCCCTAATTGAGCCGTCGGCTATGCCGTGGCGAATGTGGGGATTGGTGATGTAGTCGGCACCGCTCACACCCACCACTCGGTCGTCCACACCGAGTGCATCCATAAAGGCTATGTGGCTTGAGGATAGGCAAATAACCCTCTCGGGGTTGGACTCCACAACCGAGCCCTTAAACCCCTCGGGGGCCTTCTCACCCCCTCTGGCGATGAACACCTCACGAATGGCCCCCTCACCACTCGCACCTGCCCAGGGGGAGAGGATGCGCAGGATGGTGGAACTGCCCTCGGTGCCCACAATCTGGAACCCCTCGGCCGAGTGTGGGGCATAGACAATGGTGCCGTGCGCAGCCTGCTTGCCGGCGGAGGGACACCCCGTCAGCAACGCCACGCACCCAATGAGTGCCAATAGGTATGTGATTGCCTTTGTCATTTTTCCCCTTTGTTCCTACAATGTTGCGAGTCCGCCCTCGGAGGTCTCTTTGTAGAGCGAGGGAAGGTCGTGGCCGGTCTTTTTCATCACCTTCACCACGCTGTCGAACGACACGCGGTGCTTGCCGTCGGTGTAGAAGGCGTAGAGTTGTGCATCGGGGGCACGTGCGGCAGCCATAGCGTTGCGCTCAATGCAGGGAATCTGCACAAGGCCACACATAGGGTCGCAGGTCATACCGAGGTGGTGCTCCAGGGCCATCTCGGCGGCATACTCAATCTGTGCGGGCGAGCCACCCATCAGTTGGCTTGCGGCTGCTGCGGCCATAGCACACGCAACACCCACCTCGCCCTGACAGCCGACCTCCGCACCCGACACCGAGGCGTTGGCCTTCACGATGGCTCCCACAAGTCCCGCTGTGGCGAGCGCACGCACAATCTGTATGTCGCTGAACTCATACTCCTGCTGCAACTGATAGAGCACGGCGGGCACCACTCCACACGACCCACACGTGGGGGCGGTAACGATGGTGCCACCGGCGGCATTCTCCTCACTCACGGCCAAAGCGTAGGCAAACAGCAGGCCCTGTGTGCGCAGACTATCCTTGTAGCCACGTGAGCGCACAAAGTAACTTGCGGCCTTGCGGCGCAGATTGAGCGCACCGGGAAGTACACCCTCGTTGGTGAGGCCGTTCTCCACAGCGCCGCGCATATTGCCCCACACGTTCATCAGATACTCCTTGATGTCCTTCTCCTCGTGCTCAAACACATACTCCCAGTAGCTGCGGCCGGTCTTGCCACACCACTCCATAATCTCGGTCATTGTGGTCAGAGGGTAGATGTGGTCGCTGTCGGACTGCGCTTCGCCCTCACGCACAATGGTACCGCCACCAATGCTGTAGTAGGTCGCACTGTCGGTGGGCTCGCCCTCGGCACCGAGGGTCTCAAACTTCATCGCATTGGGGTGGAAGGGGAGGAACTCCTGTGGTCGCCACACAATCTCCACGGGTCCGCTGGGCGAAAGCACCTCCTCTATGGCCACATTGGTGAGGTGCCCCTTGCCAGTGGCGGCGAGGGAGCCGTAGAGGGTTACCCTGAAAGCGGCTGCCTCGGGGTGGTCTTTGAGGAAGGCTGTTGCGGCCTTCTTGGGGCCCATAGTGTGGCTACTTGAGGGGCCCTTGCCGATGACGAAAATATCTTTTATGGACTTCATCTCTTTGCGTGCTTGTTTGTTCGTTGTGCCACGACTGCCACGAGGCAGGCGGTTGGCATCTACCGATTACTTATTCAATAGGTGTGCAAATATAGCGACTTAAAATGGAAATTGGGCACCCTGCCGAACATATTGACACAAAAAAAGCGGCAAACGCTGCCCGTGAACACAGCACAGCGAACTCCGCACTATGGATGTACAAACAAAAAAACGGCAAACCCTTGATAGGTTTGCCGCTGTGGTAGCGAGACCCGGGATTGAACCGGGGACCTCATGATTATGAATCATGCGCTCTAACCAGCTGAGCTATCTCGCCGTGCCTGAAAAGCGGTGCAAAGGTAATCGTTTATTTTTTTCTGCCAAAAAAATGTGAGGTATTTTTTTTGTAGTGGAGCAGAAAAACGCTTTTTTTATGAAAAACAATGCTCCAACATCTCTCTTTGTCCGCATCCTCGATGGTGTGGCAATCTTTGCGGGGTTGCTGATTTTGGTGTCGCTCTCTATGGACATCATCCACCGTGGCTCCTACCAACTCTCCCCCGGGGTGGCCGAACTGCAACTTGTCGTCTGTCTGGTGTTTGTGCTCGACTTTGTGGTGCGCACCTCGTCTGCACGCAACCCACACCGCTACTTTTGGCGCAACATTGTGGTCTTGCTGGTGTCGGTGCCGTGGCTCAATATGCTTTCGTGGGGTGGGGTGGAACTCCACAAGGGAGTCTACATCGTGCTCAAATGCCTGCCACTTGTGAGGGCGCTGCTGGGTGTCTACTCCACCATACGCCTGCTCACGCCCACGCGCGTGAGTGCTATAATGTGGAGCTACATCGCCCTCATTGGGATGATGACCTACCTTGCGGCCCTGCTCTTCTACTCCTACGAGTTGGGCCTAAACCCACACCTCAGCGACTTTGGCGAGGCCCTCTGGTGGTCGGGGCTGAACATCACCACGGTGGGTGCCAACATCTTTGCCGTAACGCCAATGGGTAAGGTCCTGACCTTCATCCTCCCCGGCCTTGGTATGATACTCTTTCCCCTGCTCACGGTCTACGTTACCCACATTGTTCAGCGCACCAACTAAAAGAGAAATTAGTAAAGAGTAATTAGTAAATACTTTTCTATGCTTTGGAAGCCCCACCCAAAGAACTCCTCCCCTTTATCCTTTTTATCCTTCTTATCACTCCCACGCAAAAAAGACTCGGGTATCAAAAAAGATACCCGAGTCCTCTTGGTGATATTCCTTGTTTCTTATTTCTCTTCTGCCATCAGTTGGTTGAAGCAGTGGCGGCAGATGGGTTCGTAGGTGTCCTTCTCGCCCAGCACCACGAGTTTGTCGTTGGCGGTGAGGCGGTGGGAGTGCTGCGCAATGTTGCCACAGCGCACACAAATGGCGTGCACCTTGTCCACGTGCTCCGCACGGGCCATCAGTTGAGGCATAGGGCCAAAAGGCTTGCCGAGGTAGTCCATATCCAAACCCGCAACAATCACCCTTATGCCCCTGTTGGCCAGAGTCATACACACCTCCACGATGCCCTCGTCAAAGAACTGTGCCTCGTCAATACCCACCACGTCCACGTCGGTGGCCATAAGGAGTATCTGCGCCGAACTCTCCACGGGGGTGGAGGGGATGCTGTTGGAGTTGTGCGACACCACCTCGTCCACCGAGTAGCGCACATCAATTTGGGGTTTGAAAATCTCCACTCTTTGGTTTGCGAACACGGCACGGCGCATCCTGCGAATCAACTCTTCGGTCTTGCCCGAGAACATCGAGCCGCAAATAACCTCAATCCATCCGGGTTTGTTGGCACTTTCGAGAAACATTTTTCGTGTAGTTTGTTATTGGGGTTAGTAATGGTTTTATTGTTTTGTCTGCTTGCCTTACGACTTGCGACCACAAAAATAAGCCATCCGTTTGGAAAGTCCAAACGGATGACAAAAAATAGTTTTCAACACTCGCAACTCTTTTGTGGTCAGCGGGTTTGCTACTCCTCCACGCCAAAGGCAAACACTATATGCCTCTCGTACCTCTCGCCCTTGCGGAGAAGTTGCGAGGGGAAGGTGGGCTTGTTGGGCGCATCGGGATAGCCCTGACACTCAATGGCCACGCCATCGTAGTCGTGGTAGTCGGCTCCGCTGCGGCTCTGGGGGCACCCTTCGAGCCAGTTGCCGGTGTAGACTTGTGCGGCGGGCTGGTCGGAGAGTATGGTGAGTGTGCGGCCTGTGGCTTCGCATTTGAGTTTGGCAGCCTCCTGCACCTTGCCCTCCTGCCAGCCGTCAATGGGCCAGCAGTTGTCGTAGCCCTTGCCGTAGATGAGCGCGGGGAACTCCTCTTTGATGTCCCTACCGATGGGCTTGGCGGTGCGGAAATCCATTGGGGTGCCCTCCACCGAGGCGAGTTCGCCCGTGGGCACAAGCGATTGGTCGGTGGGCAGATAGGTGGATGCGCTGAGGCGCAACGTGTGGTCCAACACACTGCCCGCACCCTCGCCTGCGAGGTTGAAGTAGGCGTGGTTGGTGAGGTTGAGCACGGTGGCTCCGTTGGTTTGCGCCAAGAGGGTGAGTTCCAAGCGGTTGTCGTCATCCCAATCGTAGACTGCCTCCACGTAGAGGTCGCCGGGGTAGCCCTCGTGCCCATCGGCACTGTCGAGAGCAAAGACCACGCGGTTGCTCTCCACACGTCCCTCCCAGAGTTGGTTGGCAAAGCCTGTGGGTCCTCCGTGGAGTGCGTTGGGTCCGTTGTTGATGGCGAGTCGGTACTCCTTGCCGTCAATCTCAAAACGTCCTTTGGCTATGCGGTTGGCATACCTGCCGGGCACTTTGCCCATACAGGGGCCGTCGTTCAAGTAGTCAAGATGGTTGGCGTAGCCGAGTGCCACGTTGTCGAGTTTGCCATTGCGGTCGGGCACCCTCACGGCACAGATGGCCGCACCAATGTTACACAATTCCACTTCGGCACCACTTGCGTTGCGCATAGTGTAGACCACCACGGCATCGCCTTCGGCCGTAAATCCTGCAATTTTTTGTTCAATAGTCATATATCGTTATAATTAAGTCTGTTATGCTCTCAACCTAAACGGGCCGTGTCTGCAATTATCAGTTCGTAAAGGTATCCCAGAGGGCGTCCATATCGCGGCGTTCCTTTTTGGTGGGGCGGCCGGCACCTCGGTCGCGCACCACAAAGAAGGTCTCCTTCGGGGCGTTGAGTTTGTCAAGTTCCTCCTGTGGGGTGATGTCGAGGCAGTAGGTGGGCACATCCTTGGCGGGCAGGCGGCGTTCCACAAGGCCCACGACCTTGTAGGAGTACCTCATTATGGGCACCTTCTTCACAGTGAGCAGGTCGCCCTCCTTGACCTCTTTGGAGGGTTTGGCCTCCGAGCCATTGATTGTAACCTTGCCCGTGCGGCACGCTTCGGCAGCATCGCTGCGGGTTTTGAAGACTCGCACGGCCCACAACCACTTGTCAATTCTCACTCCCATATATAAACAAATGTATAGTTTTTTGCTAAAAACACTTTCGTTTGGTCAAAAGTACAAAAAAGTTTAGTAACTTTGCACACTATAAAGCCGAAAAATGAAGCCTGCCACAAAATCAAAAACCCGTAAGGAGATTGTAACCCTCTGGAAATATGCCATCGGAAGCACCATCTCCTACCTCATCAATCTCGCAATTGTGATTGTGATGACCGACTTGCTGGAGGTGCACTACCTCCTGTCGAGTATTGCCGGTTATGCCTCCATAGTTATCACCTCCTATATTTTCAGCGTTACGTGGATTTTCACCGAGCGCAAGATTGCTTCGCGTGGCAAGGAGTTTGTGGCCTTCACGCTGATAACGATTTTTGCGATGCTGATGAACCTCGTGTCGATGTGGTTCTTCACCGGCTACCTCCATTGGCACTATGTGGTCTCCAACGTGGTAACCAACTTCCTGGCAACCTTCTGGGGCTATGTGCCCAAAAAACTATTCCTCTTCAGTGGCAAGAAACGCAAACCCTCCGAGATTGAACTCGAGGAGGTTATGCCGAGCTTCGACGATGTGGACGAACTGCCCACAACCTTCATCTACGAGGATGAGGTGGACGAAAAGTAGAGAGGGCCCCTTTCTGCTTGCCGACAACTCGCCTAAAAACAGACCAATTACACTATGAAACGATTTTTCTCGCTCAATCTTCGTGGCCGTGATTTTGTGTGGCCGATGTTGGGAATGTGGCTGCTTGTGCTTGTTGTGAGTGGCTGCACGGTGGCCCACTGCGTGGCTGCGGCCGAGAGTACGATGACCATCGTGGACGGCACCTTTGCACTGCGCTTGCTGCTGGGTGTGGCCATACAGATAGCCCTTTGGAGTGGCATTGCGCTCACTCTGCTACCCATTGTGCAGCGGAGCCTTGTGGCTACGGAGTTTGAGGGTGAGGCTGTGGAGTGTGCCTACGACCGCCGCCGCTACTTGGGCCTTGTGCTCGGTGGGGTGGCTCTGTCGGTGGTCACTTGTGGGCTCTACCTGCCGTGGTTCATCGTGCGACTGATGAAGTTCTTTGCCGAGGGTGTAAGCCACCGCTTCAACCTCGTGTCGTTCCGTGGCAAGGCTATGAGACTCTTTGCCATCACCATCCTTACGGCCATATTGCCCGCCGTGGTGGTGGAGTTGGTGCTGGTGTCGGTGGGCTACGATGCTGCCGCACAACCACTCGATATGATGTCGTTTGCACCCCTGCTGGGACTTGCGGTGGTGCTGGTGGAACTGTTTTTTGTTTCGCTGTTTGTTATTCTGCTCTGCAGGTGGATGGTTGATATGACCTATGGCGACAAGGTTATCTCCACCCGCCTTTCGCCCCTATCGGCTGCCTGCTTTGTGATGTGGCAGTTGGTACTCACGGTGCTCACCGCCGGACTCTATGCTCCGATGGCCGAACTGCGCACGATGCGCTACGTGGCCGAGAGGTGCGTGGTGGTTGGGCCCGATGGCGAGAAGAGTATGGGCCTGAGGCTGCGCTCGTGGAGAGATTGGGCTTGGGTGTGGGGCCAAGTGCTGATTTTTGTGCTCACCCTGGGCTTCTACCTGCCGTGGTACTACGCCAAGGTGATGAACCGCTTTGGCAGCCGCCTCTACGTGGAGGAGTAACAACCGCCCCTGCCGACTGCTAAACACCTACCACAAAAAAAGAAGAAGAAAACCACAACACTTTTTATGGATATTGTTATTACATACGTAAATGGCCTGGACCCCGTGTGGCAGGCCGACTATGAACGCTATACAAACATTCCTCCGCTGGAGAAACGCTTCCGCGATTGGGGCACCCTGCGCTACCTGTTTCGTGGCATAGCGGAGAATATGCCCTTTGTGCGCAAAGTACACCTCATTGTGTCGGGCGAGAGTCAGGTGCCGGAGTGGGTTAATAGGGAGGAGGTCAATGTGGTGTTGCACAGCGACATCATCCCCTCCGAGTTTTTGCCCACCTTCAACTGCAACCCCATTGAGATGTGCCTGCACCGCATTGAGGGATTGGATGAGGAGTTTCTCTACTTCAACGACGATATGTTCCCTATGCTTCCCTGCGAGCCTACGGACTTCTTCCGCAATGGCAGGGGTGTTATTGGAATGAATAGCCACGTGTTGGCCCACGATATGTACAAGAAGATTTGCCGCAACTCCGACCGCTTGGCCCGCAAGGCTGCCGGTAGACGCAAGAGGTGCTGGTTTTTGCGTCCCCAACATATCTGCTCGCCAATGTTGCGCAGCGAGTGCGAGGCGCTCTATGGTATGGTTGAGCCCCAGATTAGGAACTCAATGACGAGGGTACGCACGGAGGATAACCTCAATCAGTACCTCTACCTCGACTATATGTTCCTGCGTGGTAAGATTATCAAGGAGCGACTCTCGAAGAAACACTTTTCGGTGGGTATTGCATCCACTGCCAAGTTGCGCCGATTTGTGGAACGCCCCTCCAAGAAGCTGACCTGCGTGAACGACGTGCAGCTCCCCGAGGAACGCTACGCCGAACTGCGCAAAGTGCTGCTTGACGCCTTTGAGGTGCGCTTCCCACAGAAGTCCAAGTTCGAAAAATAGTTTTCAGTTTTCAGTTATCAGTTGTCAGTAGTGCCGTAGGCAACACCATAAGGTGGTGCGTCCTCAATTCTCAATTCTCAATTCTTATGCCCTCTCCCTATACCCTTTCGCTCGTTGTCCCCATCTATGGTGTGGAACGCTACATCGGACACTTTGCCGAGAGCGTCTTTGCCCAATGGTGCGAGGGGGTGGAGTATGTGTTTGTGAACGACGGCACCAAGGACCGCTCGGTTGAGGTGCTGGAGGGGGTGATAGGGGAGAAGTTCGCCCACCTCCGCCCACACATCACTGTGGTACACCAGCAGAATATGGGCCTTCCACAGGCTCGCCGCACAGGTTTCTTGGCTGCACGTGGGGAGTACATCCTCTGTGCCGACTCGGATGATTGGCTCTCCGAGGGAGCCTTGAGCAGGGTGGTGGAGGAGGTTAGGCGCACGGGTGCCGACCTTGTCTGCTTCGACCTTGTGAAGGAGTATGGCGACCACAGGAGCATTAAGCGCGAGGGCAATTATTTGGCCGAGGAGAGGCACCGATTTATTGCCGACATTTTCAACTACAAAACCCCCGGCTACACCGTAACGAAGTGCTTCCGCCGTAGCCTCTACACCGACAACCACATCCACACTCCAAAGCTCTCGATGCACGAGGATATGTGCTTGATGGCGCAGATTATCTTCTACGCTCGCAGCATTGTCCACCTGCCCGAGGTGCTCTACCACTACCGCAAAGATAACCCCGACTCGCTCTGTGCCCAGAGCCGTAGCGTGCGCCACCTGGCCTCCTCGCGCAATATGCTAGACCTCTATGGCCACTACAAGGAACGCTTGCAGGGTAGCCCCATTGAACACGTGTGGGGCGGATTGGTGCTTCGTGCAGGGTGGCACGCCATCATCCACAAGGAGGCACGAGTGCTGTGGACCGAGTTTCCGTGGCTGGCCGACTCCGTGAGGAGGGCTCCGCTGGCTTTCAACTACCGCACACCCTTTGTATTCCAGTTGATTACGAAATTATATGTAACCCTCTTCAAACGCTAAAGGTGAATACCCAGAGAAACATCATAGAGTTCCCCATCGACCTTGTCTACTTGTGGGTGGATGGCAACGATGCCGCTTGGCAGGCCAAACGTCAGACCTATATGACGGGGGCGCAGACCAAGAGTACCAGTGCCGATGCAACCTCCGAGGCTCGCTGGCGTAACAACGACGAACTTCTTTTTTCGCTCCGCTCGGTGGAGATGTATGCTCCGTGGGTGAACCACATCTACATCGTCACCGACAACCAACGTCCCGTGTGGCTGGTGCCCGACCACCCGAAGGTTACCATCGTGGACCACGCGGAGATTTTTCCGCCAGAGGCTATACCTACATTTAATTCGGAGGCTATTGAGGCGTGTGTCTACAAGATTAAGGGCTTGAGCGAACATTTCCTCTTTGCCAACGACGATACCCTCTTTGCCAAGAGGGTAGAACCCACCGATTTCTTTCTGCCCGATGGGCGCCCCATAGTGCGCTTTATGCACTTTAGCCGCCGCAAGGCCCACCGCAAAGGACACTACCACCATATGCTCTACCGTATGCAGAACTTGGCCAAGGAGCAGACGGGTAGGCTCATTGCGCTGGCTCCGCACCACTATATTGATGCCTACCGCAAGAGTATTTACGCCCACTGCGTGGAGCAACTCTACGCCGAGGAGTGGCACCAAACCATCCTCCGTCGCTTCCGAGAGGAGGGCGATATGCACCGCAGTTTTGTGGCCTACTGGATGGTGGCCACAGGCAATGCCGTGAAGCGCAGGGTTGGGAGGTACAATAGGGTTACGGGCCTTATGGGGTATGTGAAGGCCATCTTGAATGATAGGTATGCGAACGATTCCCGTGTGGTGTCGGCCCACCTGCCCGACTACGAGAAGGTGATGCGCAAGTACAACCCGCTGATGATTTGCGCCAACGACAATGAGTTCACCACCTCCGAGGACTGCAAGCGTATGCACGCCTTCCTGCAAGCCCGCTACCCCGCACAATCTTCGTTTGAAAAAAGATAGTAAAACCGCCCCGACCGAAGATAAACAACCGCCCCTCCTACACAGCGTGAGGAGGGGCGGTTGTTTATATTTACATTGGTATTACTCTTCCTTGACCTTCTCGATGAACTCATAGGCCATCTCGGAGATGTCGTCGGTGCGGTCGGCCCAGCCACCATTCATCACAAGCGACTCCTTGTGGCGTTCGATGGAGTAGGTGATGGGGAACTGCGGACGGCGCATTCGCTCATAGCGTTCCCTCTCGGTGGGATTGATGACTCGGTTGCCCATAATGATTTCCCGTGTAGGCTTGCGCTCGATGTACCACACGAACTCGGGTAGTCGCTGGGGCTGGTCGGCAGGAATTTGGTCCATCGGGTAGATGGTGTAGACAGGGTCGCCACGATAGGTGATACCCACCACCGTGTTGTCCTCAATGTCGAAGGTCATATCGGCACTCTCGGCCACAAGGAAACCCATCATTGCACCATCGGCATCGTCTACCATATAATAATAGGTCTGTGCATTGCCCACGACGTCGGTCTTGTACATCACGCCCTCCTCGTCGAAGAACGACTCAATGGTCTTGCCGGCCACCTGATTGTAGTGTGCGGTGTCCAACTCGGCCACCATCATAGGCTTGCCCTCGGAGAAGAATACTCGGTGGGGTTGCTGATTGCGGGTGTAGACATCGGCCCTCTCGGAGGTGATTTGGTTGAGTTCGTTCCACATCACCGAGTTGCGGTGGAGTTGTGCGGTGCTGTCCACCGAGAACATCAACATCGAGTCGCAAATACCTTGGAAATCCCTGCGGAACACCTTCACGTTGCGCAGACCGAGCATTATGCGGTGGGTGGTGCTATCGTTGGCGATGGAGTCGCTCTGCACGTTCAGACTATCGGTGCGTATGCCCAAACTGTCGCTTCGTATGCCCAGGCTGTCGGCACCCATCATCAGGCTGTCGGCCCTGACGGCGAGCGAGTCGGCCACCATCTTCTTCTCAATCACCTGCCCGAGGCTATCTCGCTCGATGCCCTGCATACGGTCAAGCACGGTGAGCAGACTATCGGCCACGGCACGTGCGAGGGTGTCGGTAGCGGCTGCCATCACCATCGAATCTCGGGCCGAGGTGAGACTGTCGATGAGGAACTCCTTGCGTGCGGCTTCGGCCACAGCGGTGCTGTCGGCCACGAACTTAGCCCTTATGGCCTGCTGTATGGAGTCGGCTCTGGCTGCCAACATTGCTGCCAGCGTGGCCGAATCGGGGCGTGTGAGGGTGCAGTAGCCGAGCGAGTCGATGGTGTAGAGGAACATAGAGTCGGAGCGCATAAACACCGAGTCGCCAATGCCATCCCCATCGCTGTCGCCATAGCTGATGTAGGCGGGGTCCATTGTGAGGAAGGTGTCGCCAATGCGGTCGTCATAGTTGCCATAGTCGCCAAAGATGATGCTCTGGTGCTCCTCGTCGCGAATTTGGGCGTTGTGTTTGTGTTCAATGAACTGCACCATAGCTTTGTAGTCGATGGTGTCGGCCCACATTTCGCGCCCCTCGCCAAGCACATAGGCGTTGGAGTGGAAGATGTAGTGCTCGTCTTTGTTGTGATACTCGCCACGGTCGGAGGAGAGAATTTCGCCATCCTTCTTCCACGTTACACTGCGGGTGAAGTAGCGGGCCACCTCGCTCTCGGAGTTGTAGTTCACCGAGTCGGACTTCATTTCGTAGGTCTCGTTGCGGAGTTCCACCCTGTCCACACCGACCATTTCGTCGAGGTCGGCATAGAAGAGGCCCCTTTCGGACTCCATCTGGTTTTCGCCATTGGTGAAACAACCTCCGCCATAGAACTCGCCGATGTTGTCTTTGGTGTTGAAGATGAGGTTGTAGGTGTAGAGCGTTGCGTCCTTGTTGAGCACCTTCACCAGCGGTGAAAAGACTCTTGCTTCGTTTTTCTCGCCGCTGTATTCGGCCCTATCGCCGTAGATGTAGGTGTCGTCCTTTTTGATGATTACGTTGCCGAAACAGGTCATCTGCTTGTCGCTGTAGCGCACCATACTGTCGCAGGTGATTACGGAGCCATTGTGGTAGAGCACCACATCGCCCACGAGTGCATAGCCTGTGGAGTCGCCCACGGGCACGGGCCTTGTGCGGCGCGATTTCATATCCACCGGCTTGAGTTCTTCGCCCTTTGCGTTGCGAGGCCTTGTTTGTGCCCACACCTGGGTGGTTGCTCCGCCCACGCAAAGCAACGCCAAAAGGACTATGTACAGGATACGTTTCATTTCCTCGC
>JAFVSY010000078.1 GCA_017503465.1 Tidjanibacter sp.
AAATTCAAAATGAACGAGGGGGAGAGAACAATTTTTTGAGGGAGAAAAGGCAAGATGACTGACAACGAAATAAGGATACTTCAGGGGCTTAACCCTGCGCAGGAGCAGGCGGTGGTGAACTACGAGGAGCCCTCGCTGATTGTGGCGGGTGCGGGCTCCGGTAAAACACGAGTGCTCACGTGCCGCATTGCTTGGATGATAGCCCAAGGGGTGGCACCGTGGTCAATTATGGCCCTGACCTTCACCAACAAGGCTGCCAAGGAGATGAGGGAGCGTATTGAGGCTATGGTGGGGGAGAAGAGTCGCTACATCTGGATGGGCACCTTCCACTCGGTCTTTATGCGCATCCTCTCCAACGAGGCTGCCCACATCGGCTACCAGCCCTCGTTCACAATCTACGACACCGCGCAGAGTGACACCATCGTCAAAAACATCATCAAGGAGATGCAACTCAGCGATGAGGTCTACAAGCCCCGCGATGTGCACTCCCGCATATCGCTCGCAAAGAACAACCTTGTTACGGCCGATGCCTACGAGAGCAACCCAACGCTTATGGAGGAGGACAAACGCCGCCGTCAGCCGCAGTTCTACCAAATCTACAAAAAGTATTGCCAGCGTTGCAAGGAGAACAACGCAATGGACTTTGACGACCTGCTGCTCAACACCAACATCCTCTTCAAAAACCACCCCGAGGTGCTTGAGAAGTACCGCCAGAGGTTTGCCTACATCTTGGTGGATGAGTATCAGGACACCAACTTGGCGCAATACATCATCATCAAAAACCTCTCCGGAGGCTCCTCCAAGATTTGTGTGGTGGGCGACGATGCACAGAGTATCTACTCCTTCCGTGGGGCGAAGATTGAGAACATCCTCCGCTTCCAGAGGGACTTCCCCTCGGCCAAGATTTACAAATTGGAGCAAAACTACCGTTCCACGCAGACCATTGTGGAGGCGGCCAACAGCGTCATTGAGCACAACCAGCGCAGGCTCAAGAAGCACGTCTTTTCGGAGAACAGCGTAGGTAGCAAGATTGACATCTACAAGGCCTACACCGATGGTGAGGAGGCCCAAATCATTGCCGATGGGGTGCGTAACGCCTTCCGTATGGACGGGGCGCAGGATTGGAGCCAGATTGCGGTGCTCTACCGCACCAACGCCCAAAGCCGCCCCATTGAGGAGGCCCTGCGCAAGAGGGACATTCCCTACCGCATCTATGGAGGCCACTCCTTCTACGACCGCAAGGAGGTGAAGGACCTGATGGCCTATTTCAAAACCATTGCCAACCCAAGGGACAACGACTCGCTACTGCGCATCATCAACTACCCCGCACGTGGTATCGGCGAGGTTACAATCAACAAACTGCGTGCCTATGCCCAGCAGCAGGGTGTGAGCATTTGGGAGGTGCTCACCGCCACCGAGGAAACGCAACTCGCCGCCATAAGCAAGCGACTGCTGGACTTCCGCAAACTGATAACGGAGCTCTCCCTCGCCCGCAGCGAAAAGGGGCTTTATGAGTTTGGTATGGAGGTGGCCACACGCTCGGGTATCCTCTCACTCTACAAACTCAACCCTTCGCCTGAGAACGAGAGCGCACTGCAAAACATTGAGGAACTCTTGAACTCAATGCAGAACTATCGCCACGAGATGATTGAGGTGGCGGCGCAGGAGGAGGTTACGGAGCCCACCATTGAGCAGTGGTTGCAGAATGTGTCGCTGCTGACCGATATGGACGAGGATAAGGAGGGTAACAGCAAAAACTTTGTTACGCTGATGACCGTACACTCGTCCAAGGGCCTTGAATTTGACCACATCTTCATTGCAGGTCTGGAAGAAAACCTCTTTCCGAACATCATCTCGATAGCCTCGCCCGACCAACTTGAGGAGGAGCGCAGGCTCTTCTATGTGGCTCTCACAAGGGCCAAGAGGTGCGCTACGGTAACCTTTGCGCAGACGAGGTTTAAGTGGGGCAGCACGGAGTTTTGTCGCCCCAGCCGATTTATCAAGGAGATAAACCCCAAGTATGTGGAGTTGCACTTTGCGCTTGAAGACGAGGAGGATGAGAACAACCGCAGCGAGGCTCGCAACCAAATCGAGACTCTCAAACGCCGCTTCGACCAACGTATGGGGCGTACGGTGGTGGAGGAGAGGGAGTTCCAGAGCCGACAGTCGCCCGTGCAGTCCTACCGCAATGCTGCCACCCAACAGCAACCCTACCGAGGTGGAGCCACCGCTCCTGTGCGCCCCAATGTGGCTTCTATGCGCAGCGTGGGCGAAAGACGTGTGGTGCAGGGCGAGGGTAGTGGCGTGGGAGCCCCATCGCCTGTGGGCAGTGTGGCCTACTCGGTGGGCCAGAGGGTGCGCCACGCACGCTTCGGGCCGGGCACCATCACCGAGTTGGAGATGTTGCCCACCGATGTCAAGATTACGGTAGAGTTTGCAGATGCAGAATATGGTAGGAAGACTCTGTTGGGTAAGTACGCCAAATTGGAGGTCATCTAAGGACACCTTATATAACAAACAGAAGAGAATGAGAAGAGCAGAGAGATACAAGGCCATTGTGGACTACTTTTCGGTGGCTATGCCTGTGGCGGAGAGCGAACTCAACTTCCGCACCCCCTATGAGTTGGTGGTGGCGGTGATGCTCTCGGCACAGTGTACCGACAAGCGTGTGAACCTCACAACGCCCACCCTCTTTGAGCGTTTCCCCACAGCCGAAGCAATGGCCGAAGCCTCGGCCGAGGAGATTTATCCCTACATCCGCAGCATATCCTACCCCAACAACAAGGCTCGCAACTTGGCCCGTATGGCCCGTATGTTGGTGAGCGAGTTCGGTGGGGTGGTGCCCGACACGGTGGAGCAACTCGAAAGGCTCCCCGGAGTGGGGCGCAAGACGGCCAACGTGGTCGCTGCGGTGCTCTTCGGTAGGGAGGTTATGCCGGTGGACACCCACGTGTTCAGGGTGAGCAGGCGCATTGGTCTCACAGTTGGGGCCAAAACACCCCTGCAAGCCGAAGCACAACTTGAGGAGGGCTTCCCCAAGCACCTTCTGCCCATTGCCCACCATTGGATCATTCTCCACGGTCGCTACGTCTGCACCGCCCGCAAGCCCAAATGCGGCGAGTGTGGCATTGCTTCGTGGTGCAAGTCGGCCCCCAAAGACAAACCACAACAATAAAGCCTCCGAAGACAACCCGCAACAATAGGCCCCAATTTTTGCCCCGCCCCCTTTCCTATGAAACAGTACAAAGCACGTGGCATAGTCCTCAACACGCTCAAATATGGCGAGTCATCAATGGTGGCCCACCTGCTGACCGACACCGCCGGTCGTAAGAGCTTTATGGTGCAGGGCATTGGTAAGGGCGGACGAGGCAAGGGCGGCAAGGCGGCCCTCTTTCAGCCTATGTTTTTGGTGGACATCCTGGCCACCGAGAACTCCCACACCGAGATTGACCGAGTGAAGGAGGCGGCCCTCGCTAAGCCCCTGCAAAGCATACCCTTTGACGTGCGCAAGAGCACCGTGGCCCTCTTTATGGCCGAACTGCTTTATAGGCTTGTGCGTGAGGTGGAGCCCAACTCGCCCCTGTTTGACTATGTCTACAACTCGGTGGTTGCGCTGGATGAGATGAAGGAGGGAGTGTTTAATTTCCACCTTTGGTTTATGGTGGGCCTGAGCCGCTACTTGGGCTTCTTCCCTGCGGATGAGTATCGGGAGGGTGCGTTTTTCGATATTGAGAACGGAACGTTCACCACCGAACCGCCCCGTAGCGGACTCTTTTTCAATGCCGACAACAGCCTCCTGCTGGCCCAACTTATGGAGATTAGCCCCTCGGAATTGGGTACTCTGAAGATGTCGCGCATCCAGCGCAAGGAATTTATAGAGAGCCTCTTGGCCCACTTCGGCTACCACCTCGATACCGTGCCCCACATCCAATCGCTCCGCATCCTCTCGGAAGTATTTTAACGTGAGTTTTGCGAAAATGGCACAATTATAACTTATTGTTAATGATGGGTTTGCAGTTGTGCCATTTTCGCAAAACTCACGTTAGGGCTTGGCTTCGCAAGCCCCCAAGCCCACTGCGTGGGCCGTTTCGTATTTACATTCCTCCCTAAATCCCTCCTTTGACAAAGGAGGGACTTGTCAAAGAGCCATAATAGGCTCTTTGAGAAAGCGGATGTTTCGGAACTCAATAAGTTGGAATTCACGTTGTTTTAGTGCTGTGGCCTTTGATTGGGCAAAAACAAGGAGCAACCACTCGTTTCGAGGTCGCTCCTTCTTTGTTGTTGTCTTACGATGATTTCTGCGACTAGGCTAAAACGGTGTGTTCGAGGAGTATCTTCAGGCCGATGAGGATGAGGATGATGCCACCGGCAACCTCCGCCTTCGATTTGTAGCGGGCACCGAAGATGTTACCAATCTTCACGCCCACAGCCGAGAACAAAAAGGTGGTAACTCCAATGGTGGCCGCAGCACCCCAAATGTCCACACCCAAGAATGCAAAACTCACGCCCACAGCCAGCGCATCAATGCTTGTAGCCACGGCCATAGGCAACATTTTTCTTGCCGCAAGCGGGTTGTTGGCACACTCCACACACTCCTCCTCTTCCTCCTTGCCGAGGGCCTCGCGCAGCATATTCACTCCGATGAGGGCCAGCAGAGCAAAGGCCACCCAGTGGTCCACGCTCCGTATGGCATCGCTGAAACTTACCCCAACGAAGTAGCCAACGATGGGCATAAGGGCCTGAAAACCGCCAAACCACACACCCACAAGGGCGCAATCTCGGAGGGTTGTGCGAGGCAGGGCAAGGCCCTTGCAGATGGCCACCGAAAAGGCATCCATCGACAAGCCCACAGCAATCAGCAAAAGGGTTAAAAAGTTCATTTCGTAAACCTAAAATAATGTGAGTTTCGCGAAAATGGCACAATGATAACTTGTTGTTAATGATGGGTTTGGAGTTGTGCCATTTCCGCAAACCTCACCTTAGGGCTTAGCTCCGCAAGCCCCCAAGCCCACTGCGTGGGCCATTTCGTACTTACATTCCTCCCTAAATCCCTCCTTTGGCAAAGGAGGGACTTGTCAAAGAGCCTTTTCAGACTCTTTGAGAAAGCGGATGTTTCGGCAACTCACGGTAAAACATTATACATAAAAGTTCGGTGAGCCGCTTTTGGCCCACCGAACTTGTGTAGTGCTACAACACGATGTTGATAATCTTGCCCGGCACGATGATAACCTTCCTCGGAGCCTTGCCCTCGGTCCACTTTTGGGCGGCAGGGTCGGCCAGCACTGCGGCCTCAATCTCGGCATTGGAGATACCCAAGGGCAGTTCCTTCTTGAACCTCATCTTGCCGTTGAACGACACGGGGTACTCAAAGGAGTTCTCCACCAGGTAGTCGGCATTGAACTCGGGGTAGGAGGCGGTGCAAATCGAATCCTCGTGGCCCAGCAGGTGCCACAACTCCTCGGTGATGTGGGGAGTGAAGGGCGACAGCAGCACACACAAGGGTTCCAAAATGGCTCTCTTGTTGCACACACCCAGTTCGTTGAGGCATATCATAAAGGCGGGAATAGAGGTGTTGAACGAGAAGTTCTCGATGTCCTCCCTCACCTTCTTGATGGTCTTGTGCAAAATCTTCAGTTCGGCCGGAGTGGGGGCCTCTTCGCTCACGCAGAAATTGTCCTCCTTGTCGAAGAAGCGGCTCCAGAACTTACGCAAGAACTTGTGCACACCGTCAATGCCATTGGTGTCCCAAGGTTTGCTCTGCTCCAGAGGGCCGAGGAACATCTCATACATACGAAGTGTGTCGGCACCGTAGTTCTCCACGATGTAGTCGGGGTTCACCACGTTGAACATACTCTTGCTCATCTTCTCAATGGCCCAGCCACACACATACTTACCATTCTCCAACACAAACTCGGCGTCCCTAAACTCGGGCCTCCAAGCACGGAAAGCGTCAAGGTCAAGCACATCGTTCTTCACGATGTTCACATCCACGTGAATCTCCTGTGTTTCGTACTGCTCCTTGAGGCCCAACGACACGAACTTGTTGGTACCCACGATGCGGTACACAAAGTTGCTGCGGCCCTGAATCATACCCTGATTGACGAGCTTCCTGAAGGGCTCATCCTCGCAAATAACGCCCAAGTCGAAGAGGAATTTGTTCCAGAATCGGGAGTAGATAAGGTGGCCCGTAGCGTGCTCAATACCACCCACATAGAGGTCCACATTGCGCCAATAGGTGTTGGCCTCGGTGCTCACAAGAGCCTCCGAATTGTGGGGGTCCATATAGCGCAGATAGTAGGCCGAAGAGCCTGCAAATCCGGGCATTGTGCTGGTTTCGTAGGGGTAGCCCTCGGCGGTGTGCCAACTCTCCACGCGGGCCAATGGGGGCTCGCCCTGCGAGGTGGGAGTGAACTCACTCACGGGAGGCAGTTCAAGGGGCAGTTGGTCGGCCGACAAGGGGCGTGCCACGTCGTCCTTATAGTAGACAGGGAAGGGCTCGCCCCAATAACGCTGGCGGCTGAAGATGGCATCGCGCAGGCGGTAGTTCACCTTGCGCTTGCCGAGTCCGCGAGCCTCAATCTCGTCCCACATCTTCACGATGGCCTCCTTAACGTCAAGCCCGTTGAGGATGTCGGAGTTGATGAGTTTGCCCTCTTTGGCATCGTAGCTCTCCACCTCAATGTTGCCACCCTCCACAACGGGAATGATGTCCAAGCCAAAGTGGCGGGCAAAGGCGTAGTCGCGAGAGTCGTGGGCGGGTACGGCCATAATTGCGCCCGTACCATAGCCTGCTAACACGTAGTCGCTCACATAGATAGGAATACGTTTGCCACTGAAGGGGTTGATTGCATAGGAGCCGGTAAACACACCGCTCACACGCTTGGTCTCGGCGATGCGCTCCCTCTCGGAACGCTTCTTGGTGGCTTCAAGGTAGGCCTCCACATCGGCTTGGGCATCGGAGCAAGTGAGTTCCTTCACCCACTCGTGCTCGGGTGCGATTACCATAAAGGTTACGCCATAGATGGTGTCGGGGCGAGTGGTGAAAATCTCCAACTTCTTCTCGCTGCCCTCAATGTCGAAAAAGACCTGCGCACCGGTGCTCTTGCCAATCCAGTTGCGCTGAATCTCCTTGAGCGACTCGCTCCACTCCAACTTGTCCAAGCCCTCCAGCAGGCGGGGTGCATAGGCGGTAACACGCAGCAACCACTGCTTCATCTTGCGCTGCACCACGGGGAAACCGCCCCTGACCGAAAGGCCGTCTTTGACCTCATCGTTGGCCAACACGGTGCCGAGCTCGGCGCACCAGTTCACCATTGTGTCGGCACGGAATGCCAAGCGGTAGTTTTGCAAAACCTCCTCGCGCTTCTTCTCGTCCCACGAGTTCCACTCCTCGGCTGTGAACACGAGGGGCTCGGTGCAGGCTGCATCCACACCCTCGGTGCCGTGGGCAGCAAAGTGGGCCACCAAAGAGTCGATACTCTCGGCCTTGTCGGTGAGGTTGTTGTAGAAGTGGCCAAACATCTGAAGGAAAGCCCATTGGGTCCACTTGTAGTAGCCGGGCTCGCAGGTGCGTACCTCGCGCGACCAATCGTAGGAAAAGCCGATTTTGTCCATCTGGCTGCGGTAGCGTGCGATGTTCTGCTCGGTGGTGTCGGCAGGGTGCTGGCCCGTCTGGATGGCATACTGCTCGGCGGGCAGACCAAAAGCGTCATAACCCATAGGGTGCAGCACGTTGTAGCCACAGAGGCGTTTGTAGCGCGAGTAGATGTCGGAGGCGATGTAGCCCAGAGGGTGTCCGACGTGAAGCCCCGCACCCGAGGGGTAGGGGAACATATCGAGCACGTAAAACTTTGGTTTAGAACTGTCTACATCAACCTTGTAGGTCTGCTGTTTTTGCCATTCGGCTTGCCACTTGGCCTCTAAATCTTTGAAATTGTATTCCATATTTTCGTGTGTGTTACTCTTTTTCGCAACCTAATGAGCCACAAAGATAAGCATATTTGGGGAGCAAATGACAATATTTTGCAAAGTTTTTTGTAATCGGCAGATTGTCAGTTTGTTGCGGTGGTGGTGTTGCGGTGTTGATAAGTCAAACAAATGATTTTGCAAAAACGATAAGAAAAAAGAATGGGTAAAAAACCGAAAAAGGGGCTAAAATGCTGAAAAATCGGCCCCGAAGAGGGTGAAAATTTTCCCATATATATTGTAGGTTTGAAAAAATGCCGTATCTTTGCAG
>JAFVSY010000079.1 GCA_017503465.1 Tidjanibacter sp.
CCCGAAGGGCGGGGGCGTCTGTCCCCTCTCCTAAGTTAGGAGAGGGTGCCGTTAGGCGGGAGAGGTCTGTCAGACCGCCCACCGACACAAACAGACCTCTCTGGCACTCCGTGCCATCTCCCCTAACTTAGGGGAGAGTGAATTGAAAGAGCAGAACGGGTAGCAAAGGGCAGAAAGGGCAGCCAGGGGCCACAAAGCAACGAGGAGCAGCCCGCAGTGGGTTGCTCCTCGTTGGTCAATTCAGTCGTAATCTCAAACGTCAGACTTACTTGGCAGTCTGCCAAGTGAGTTTGATGTCATCAATACGAACATTGTTGTTACCGTTCTCGGTAAAACGCAGACTGATGGTTTCGCTACCTTCTGCTACGGTAAAGTTTGTAGTTTGGGTTGCGTTGGTATTGGTTTCGAGAAGAGTTGTCCAATCTTTACCATTGAGAGAGTACTCGGCCTTTACAGCACCACCAGCTGTACCTTGCTGGGCATACGACAAGGTGAGTGCAGTATTGCCGTAAAGTTTGATTCCATCTACTTGCACCCAGCCTTTGGTCGACTTCCTAAACCAAACATATGTTCCAGTCACACCGCTCACGTTATTTTTGGACAAGCATGTGTTGGCACCATCACTGCTATATGTTATGTTGGCATTATCTCCATCATACACCGAAAGACCATCTTTGTAGTCTGTTGCATATGTTGATATGTTGGCAGCATTAAAGGCTGTTTTATGGCCATTAGTAAGAGCAGAGCCAGTGTGTGAGTTTACATCAAATGCCGTTGTGCCCGAAACAGTCATTGCGGTATTCCAAGTTTCGTAGTAGAGGTGGTCGGCATACTCAATCTTGTAGTCATACGTGAGTTTTGCGGTGTTGTAGGTACCTGCCTCAAACTCAATATCCTCGGTGGCGGTTTTGGTGAAGGTCTGCTCACCGGTGGTGGTCTTAACCTTGATGGTGAAAGTCTCGCCTACGCCAAGGGTAAAGGGAGCAGTGAGCATATAGAATTCGGCACTCTCGCCAACGGCCAACTCTGTTCCATTCGTTACTTTCAACTCACGGCTGGTAAATTTGCCGTTTGCTTTGGTCGGATCAAGGGTGGGCGCATCTGCGGTAAGGTCAACCCAGAAAGTGCCGAAGGGATAGTTCTCCGTGCCACCATCGATGGTGAGTTGAGTGATGATGGTAGGTTGGTCGGAATTGTTGGTGACGGTGAATTTGTGCAACACTGCAAGGTGTTTGAGGGCTACCGAGGGGGTGCGGGTGCCCTCTGCCTTACCTACCATAATGTCCATAGATGCAATGTGGTCGGAGTTGTTGTAACCCTCTTGAGTGGCTGTTCCGATGGGGAAATAGCCTGCCTCACGATTCTCACCAGTGGGCTTTTTCAATTCACTACGATAGGGGCTGCAAACATACCAGTTGTAGTTTGCGCCATCCTCCAGAGCGACTTCTGTGGCAGGGGTGAACTTGCCGGTCAGCTCCTCGTCAATGATAAACTGGGTATTCTCGGAGTAGCCCTCCTCGCCAACTTTCTGATAGAACACAGAGATGGCGTCGCCTGCCTTCCACTCCACAGAGTAGTCTGCGTTGAGGGTGGTGCGAGATTCGGGGAGGGTGGCGTGGAGCACCACCTCGGCGGGCTCCTCCACGATGGGCTCATCGGGGGTTACGGGGGTGTTGCCCTCATCGATAGCGTCGTTTTGGCAACCCACAGCGGCGAGTGCCAACAGGGTGGCACCCAAAATCATAAAACTCTTTTTCATCGTTATCACTTTGTGTTTGTTTTGTTTGCTTCTTTTCTTTTGTTGTTTGGTCAATTAAAACCAATCTTTGTTGCCTTCTTTCCACGCTTCGGGGGTAACGCCATTGTCGATGCAAACCTCCTCGGCTCCACTCACGGCGATGCCTGCTTCGAGCACCACCTTCTCCTGCTCAACGGCAGGTGCATTGTACGTTTTCTTTGTCATAGTTGTTTTGTTTGTGTTTAGATTTGATTTTTTTTATTTGATGATTTTGAAATATGTCTTCAGACCTGTCTGGCTGTCGGTGCCGATGGTGAGGGTGTACTTGCCCTCCTCCACGGCCAGTTCCATATTGCGGTTGTGGAATGCCAAGCGGCTTACGGGCACCTCAAACTCCACCTTGCGGCTCTCGCCCGCGCGGAGGGTGACGCGCTGGAAGTCCTTGAGTTCCTTCATAGGCTGCGTCACGGAGGCTGTCTTGCGGCCGGTGTAGAGTTGCACCACCTCGGTGCCCTCTCGCTCGCCGGTGTTGCTCACCACCACGCTCACCTTCACGCTCTCCTCGGGCCTTACGGCGGTGCTCTCAATGCGGATGTCGGAGAGCTCAAAGGTGGTGTAGCTCAAACCATAGCCGAAGGGGAAGAGTGGGGTGGGGGCCACGTCGAGGTACGACGAGGTGTGGCCCATAACCGACTGGGGCGACTCGCGAGGAATCTTGTCGAGGTTACCCTCGGTGCCCTTGGCGATGTGGCTGGTGTGTTTGTGGTTGTAGTAGATGGGAATTTGGCCCACGTTGCGGGGGAAGGTCACGGGCAACTTACCCGAAGGGTTGGCCACACCAAAGAGTATGTTGGCCAAAGCCTTACCACCCATAGTGCCGGGGTGCCAAGCATAGAGCACAGCATCCGAAATCTCCACCTGACGGCTGATGGTCAGGGGGCGGCCCGCCATAAAGACCGTAACGAGCGGAGTCCCCGTCTGCGCCAGAGCCTCCAACATCTCGCCCTGTGCGCCCTGAAGGTCGAGCGACGAGAGCGAGTGGGCCTCGCCCGACATCATCTGCTCCTCGCCCACGAAGGCCACAACAACGTCTGCCTTGCGGGCAGCCTTGGTCATACGTTTGAACTCGGCGGTCGATTTGTCCCTCGGGTGGGTGAGGCAGGGCACGTAGTCGATGGCAACTTTGTCGCCCCACTGCTCACGCAGAGCCATAATGGGGGTTATGGTGTGCTCCTTTTGTCCGTCCAGAGCCCAGGTGCCCATCTGGTCGTAGGGGGCGTGGGCCATAGGGCCAACAACGAGCACCCTCTTCACGCTCTCGCCCAAGGGCAACACCTTGCCCTCGTTTTTGAGCATCACCACACTCTCCTCGGCCAAGCGGCAAGCGGTGGCGAGCACAGGCTCGGAGTAGATGTCGCTCTGCTCGGCGGTGCGTGCATAGGGCTGTTCGAAGAGTCCGAGGGCCATTTTGAGTTTCAGCACACGGCGTACAGCCTCGTCCAACACAGCCTCATCCACCTCGCCCTTCTCGATGAGGTCTTTGAGGTTGAGCAGGTAGGACCTCGACGACATATCCACATCGCAACCGGCCTCAATACATTGGTGGGCGGCATCCCTCTTGTCGTGGGCTACGCCGTGGGGAATGAGGCCCGCAACCGAACCCCAGTCGCTTACAACCACACCCTCGAAGCCCCACTGTTCACGCAGCAACTCGGTGAGCAACCAGCGGTTGCCGGTGGAGGGAAGTCCATCGTTGTCGTTGAAGGAGGTCATAATGGATGCACAACCCTCGTCCACACAAGCCTTGAAGGGGGGAAGGTAGACATCACGCAGGGTGCGTGGGGGAATGCTTGTGGTGTTGTAGTCGCGACCACCCTCGGCATCGCCATAGCCCACAAAGTGCTTGGCACAAGCGGCCATAGCGGTGGGGTTGGCAAGCGACTCGCCCTGATAGCCACGCACCACAGCGGTGGCCAAGCGACCGGCCATATAGGTGTCCTCGCCAAAACTCTCGGCAATGCGGCCCCAACGTGCATCGCGGGCAATGTCCATCATTGGCGCAAAGGCCCAACGGATACCCCTCTCGGTGGCCTCCAATGCGGTGTTGGCCGAGGCAGCCTCAATCAACTCCTCGTCCCACGAGGCAGCCTGTCCCAGAGGAATGGGCAACACGGTGTTGAAACCGTGCACCACATCACGAGCAAAGAGCAGGGGAATACCTGCGGGGCTCTCCTCGATGGCAATGCGTTGCAACTCGTTGGTCACGGCAGGGTCCACGATGTTCATAATGGACGAGAGGGTACCGGTGCGCACCTCCTGCTTGATTTTCTCCAAATCGCGGCGGCCATCCATCTGGTTGAGTTGGCCGATTTTGTCCTCAATGGTCATCTTGCCGAGCAACTCCTCCACCCTCTGGTCGATGCTCTGCTGCTGGGCAAAGGAGAGGAGAGGCAAGGCCATCATTGTAAGTAAAATGAGTTTTTTCATCATCTATCTGTAGTTTGTTTATTGTTTAACCAAAAGGATTGCATCGGCCCTCATTGTGGCATCGGCAGTGGTGTTGGAGATGGTCACAGCCACAGGCTCACCCTCGGTGAACTCCCAGGTGCCGAGGTGGGCCCAATCGCCCGAGGTTTGACCCAATACGTTGAGGTCATCACGCTGGAAGGTTACGTGGTAGGCTTTCTCGCCGGCCACAATGTCGAAGGTGGTGCTGGAGGTGAGTTTTTTGTTCGCGCTCTGGTAACTGTACACAGCCCACTTGCCCGAAGAGGGGATGCTCCCCACGGAGAACTTCACGCTCTGGGGCTTGGTGGTGGGGGCGAGCTCATAGAACGAGAGGCCATAGCCACCCCTGCCTTTGGCAACCCACAGGTCGTCTGCCTCCACGCCGGCATCGCTGTCGTCCACCAGAATGTCGGGCTCGGAGCCATCCATATAGGGGTCCTCTTGCAGTATGAGGTTAATCTTCCTGCTGTCCACCTGCTGCACGTCGCAACCGCCCTGCTCAATGGCCAACGATACCGCCACGGCAGCCGACTGACCAAGCACCATAAACACGGGCTCCATACGTATCGAGCCATAGGCGATGTGGCTTGCCGACAAGCACACGGGCACCAGCAGGTTTGTACACTGCTCCCTCTTGGGAGTGATGGAACGGTAGGAGATTGGGTAGGGCAGACCGCCACCAATCTCCACGTTGCCCTCGTTCTTGACCATCGCCTTGCCATCCTTCTCAATCACAATGCGCTGGCAGTTGTGGGAGTCCATCTGATAGGCAGCCATACCAACGCCATCGTAGGCAACGGTGCGGCCCTCGCAATCGGCCTGGGTGGCCACATACTCGCCCACCATCCTGCGGCACTCCCTCACGTAGAGTTGGGGAGTCCAGTGGCCGTGGGCAACATACTCATCCTTCGGGTAGCCCCACAACTGCATCCTCTGGCGCAGCAGTTCGGGCACACGCTCGTCGTGGCCGATGAAGTAGAGGAGGCCCTTGGTGTACTCGGTGTGGGCGTCAATGATAGCCTTGCGCTCCTCGTAGGAAGCCTCGGGATAGGCGTGGTTCATACCAATCATATCACTCGAAAAACCACCCCTGTTGTTCACATCGGTCTTGCCATTGGGCATACGGCTCCAGATGAAGTAGTCGTTCAGGGAGAGTTTTTCGGGCTGCACCTCCATCAGTCGGAGCAACAACTCATAGCGGGTGGAGTCGTAGCCCTCGGGACGAGTGATGGGAATACGATTTTCGGGATTATCTGTCAGACAGATGCGGTAGTTGTAGGCCTGCACCATATTGTCGGCCGTACCATTCTCGGCCACCTTTGCGGGCGAAATACCCCAGAGGAGTCCGCTCTCGGGGTTGCCCTTTTCCTTGTAGGGGTCAATGCCATCGGGGAACTGGTGGCGGGTCAAAAGTTGCACACCGTTGTAGCTCTCGCCATACTGCTCGTTGGCCTCACGACCCACGGTGTACTCCACGCCCGCGCGGGCCATAAGGTCGCCCTCGTAGGAGCAATCGATGAAATAATCGGCCTTGATGGTGCGGGTTTTGGAGGGTTTGGCGGAGTTTTCCACCACGATGCTCACGATGCGCTCACCCTCCTTTTGGCTCTCACGGATGCGATAGCCATCCACGAGGCGGATGTTGGGGTGGTCGATGTAGTCCCTCATTATGGCCTCTGCCACCGAGGGCTCAAAAATCCACTGCTCCAAGCGACCATAGTGTGCGCCCACCTTGCGGTAGAACTGCTTGGCCACGCCGGAGATAACCTGCTTGTTGCCAATGTCGGTGAAGCCAAGACCACCGGTGGTCAGACCACCAATGTGGCTTGTGGGCTCCACGAGGACCACGTCAAGTCCCCTCTGTGCTGCCGAGTAGGCTGCCACCACACCTGCCGATGTGCCGCCATAGATGCACACATCGTAGGTGCCGACCTTGTTGCAACCGCCCAGTGTGAGGGCGGCCGCAACGGTCACTATTGCTTTGATGAATTTAGTCGTTTTCATAGGATTGTATCTTGGAGGCTACAAAATCTCGGTGAGTTTGAGGTTGTCCAGACGGACGTGGTTGGAGCCACCATTCTCGGTGAACTTGAGCGAGATGGTCTCTACGCTTGAGTCTGCGGGAAGGGTGAAGGTTTGCTCATAGAGTTCAAAACCACCGGTGGAGGCACATATCTGGGTCCAAGTGGTGCCGCCATCGAGCGAGTATTCCACTTTTATCTTTTGTGCAGCCTGCGAGTAGGAGAGTTTGAGCGTGGTTGCACCGTGCAACTTGATGCCGTCAACGCGGAACCAACCTTTTGAGTTTTTCTTTATCCAAAGGTAGGCACCATCCATATTTGCAATGGCAGGAACCTTGTATTTGGACAAACAGCTGTTCGCTCCATCGCTGGTGTAAACCAGAGCCTTTACATCGTTGTCGTACACCTTGCAGCCGGCCATTGCACCCTCGTTGGGCACCTTCTCGCTTTCGGGATTTGCAGGGTCGGTAGCAATCTCGAAGGAGTTGTACTTCACGATGTTGCTTGCCATAAATTGTGCAGCATCGGTGGTAACATTTCCAACCTCGGTGTCGTGTGCGGTGGTGTGAGAAATCTCCATCGTGGTGTTGAAAGTCTCGCTCCACAACTCCTTGCCGGCCTTGGGAGCACCCTTAATCTTAACCTCATAGGTTGCCTCGGTGGTGTTGCCCTTCACATCGGTTGCCACAAAACGGAACGAGAGGGTGTTGTTCACATCCTCCTCGGCGGGTGTATATTGGAAGGGATACTTGTAGGTCTTGTCGGTTGCACCGAAGTCGGCTTTGGCGAAGAACTCGCTCTCGCCCTTGTAGGCCTTGAAGCTGCTCAGTGCGTAGCCACACTCAACGAGCACCTCAAAGTCGAGGCTCTTGTCGTGTGTAATCTCGCCGGGGGCACTTGCAGGAATGGTTATGGCAAACTCAACTGCGCTGGCATTCACCCACACGGCGTAGTCCACGCTTTGGACCTTGCCATCGGCACCTGTGGCGGTGAACACAAAGTTGAGAGTTTGGCCAAATTGAGAGTCTTTGATGGTGTACTTGAAGTTGTAACCCACCTCTGCGGGACAATCCTCAAAGTTCTTCTCGGAGCCCTCAATCACCTCGCCGTCGAGCGAAGTGGCCACGCTTGCAATACCCTTGGAGTAGGCCACAGTGAGGTCGTAGGCCACCTCCTCATTGGGCGATACAACGTAGGGCTCTGCGGAGGTCAGGGTGAAGGTGATGTGTTCTCCGGCAGGGAGATTACCCTCGCCACCAAGATTGTCGTCCGGAGCACATCCTACCGTAAACAGTGCTGCAAGAGCAGCAATGGAGAATAGTTTTACTCGTTTCATCTTATTTGTGTTTGTTTTGTTCATTTTTTGTTTCGGGTTAGCTTTCCTTCACGAGGAAGGGGATGCAGGCGAGGGCAACCTTGTGGTTTTTCTCGTCAGTTACAAAGACGTAGAGCCTGTAGCCACCTTTGGTTGCAGGTGCCTTGAAGGTGATGGTTGGCTTGGTGTTGTCCTCAATGAGTCCCTCAATGCCATCGGGCATACTGCCATCGGCGAGAGCTTCACCCTCTTTGTTGATGAGCCAGCGGTAGGTGAGGAGCTCTCCCGTGGGGGAGGTAGCCTCCACCGTGGCGGTGTTGCCTGTGGAGTTCTTCACCACCGACACACCGGCTCTGGAGGTCTTACCATTGAGGGTCATCTTGCTGCGGTTCTCAATGCGGGGAGCGGGGTTGCTCACGGGTTTGCCTGTCCAGCACTCCGAGATTACGTCCACGCCACCGAAGGTGTTGCGCTCCTTGTCGAAGAGGCCATACCAAGTGAGCACCTCACCGTGGGTTTGGTAGCCCCACACGAAGATGAACGAGCCAATGCAGCCCTTCGATTCGTTGGGTTTGATGTCCTCACGCCAAATTTTACCATAGATGTCGGCCTTCTCCGTGGAGGTCATCTCCTCCAAGCAGCCCCACGAGAGCTCCTTGGGGTCGCTACCGGCAGATATTGCCCACGTACCCCTCGGACCAAACTCCGTAATCATCCACGGCTTGTTCCAACCTGCCGAGGCTGTGTTTTTGGCCACGTTGCCCACATTGGGGTAGTAGCTGTTCACCGAGAGGATGTCGATGCTGGGGGCGTGTTGCATAAGCACCTTGATGCGTGAGTTTACATCGGAGTTGGAGAAGGTGATTGTGGTGGGGTGGTTGGGGTCCTCCTCGTGAATCATCTGTGCCACATCCTCCACCGCTTTGAAGAGCGAGGCGTTGGTGGTAGCATTGCCTGTTTCGGCCTCGTTACCGATGGACCAACACATCACTGCGGGGTGGTTTTTGTAGCGGCGCACCCACGTGCGGTGGTCTTCAAGTTGCTTGGCAATCACTTCGGCATTGGCAGCATCGCCATAGTCGAAACCATCGCTGTTTTTCATAGAGAGTCCCATATTCACATAGAGTCCCTGCTCCCAAGCCTCGTCGAGAATGGCTTTGGTGTTGGCATTGGTGGAGTAGGTGCGAACCACGTTGCCGCCCCACTTCTTCACATCGCCATAGAAGCGGTTGGCGGCCGCTCCGTTGATGTAGAACTCCGAGGCTCCTTTGTAGAGTTTCCACACGCCATCCACCTTTTTGATTTCAAATTTGGTGGGGCGTTGGGCGGTGCTGCCTTGCGGAATTACCGTTTTGCGCTCATCCTCACATCCCACAAGGGCGCAGAGTGCAAGGAGAGTGGTGAGTATTTTACAAAACTTTGTTTTCATTGTCTTATGTGCTATACTGTTGTGTTTTCGGTTTGCTCTCTATCGTGCCACCTTCTGTGTGTGTTGCACCTTCTTCGACGAGGGGGTGAGCAACTGTCCCAACTCTTCGAGCTTGGCCCTGAGGGTGGGGTAGTCCACATCCTGCACGGCACACTTCGAGTCGATGGCCTGTACGGCAGCCACGGCGGCCGACTGACCGAGAATCATATAGGTGGGCTCCATACGGATGGTTGTGTAGGCCACGTGGGAGGCCGAGAGGCACACGGGCACCAACAGGTTGCCACACTCGCCCCTCTTGGGAGTAAGCGAGTAGTAGTCAATGGCGTAGGGCTTGGTGCTGGTGAAGATACCACCCTCCACAATCACACCGCCATCGCCGGCAACATACGACACATAGTGGCAATCCATCATATAGGTACCAATGCCCACCGAGTGCTCCACGGGGATGCGGTCGGTGCGCTGTACGTTGTGCTGGGTCATAACCTTCTCGCCCACCATTCGGCGTGCCTCACGCACATAAATCTGGTAGGGGAAGCCACCGTTTTCCACAAACTCATCTTTGGGCCAGCCCCAACGCAACATCTCCTTGCGGATGTGCTCAGGCACGCGCTCGTCGTGGCCGAGGCACCAAAGCATACCGACAGCATAGCTTTTGTGCTCCTGCTCCATACGCTCCCTTGTGGCGTAGTCGCCCTCGGCATAGCCGGTGCTTGCACCGAAGAAGTCGAGGTGGTTGGTGTCGGTCTTGCGGTTGGGCATAGGGGTAAAGGTGATGATGTTTTTGAGCTCCAAGTCGGGCTCCATAGCAAAGCGGCGGATAACAATCTCATAGAGTGCGGGGTTGTAGTCGGCGGGCTTTTCGATGGGAATCATATTCTCTGCATCATCGGTGAGCGTTACACGATAGCAGTAGGCCTGTGTGCGGTGGTCGGCACTGCCCAGTGGGCCATACATCTCGGGTGCCACATAGGGGATGAGTTCGCCACTCTCGCCATTGAGGTAGGGCGAGGTGGGGATGAAGTGGAATTTGCGAATACCGGCCATATCCTCGCCATAGTGCTCGGTGCTCTCCCTGCCGATGATGTGCGACACACCTGCTGCGGCCATCAGGTCGCCCTCGTAGGAGCAGTCCAAGAACATTTTGGCCTTCACGGTGGTGCCGTCAAGAAGGTGCATCTTGCGTATTTTGCCCTTGCGCACGGTTGCGCCCTTGTTGAGGTCGAGGGGGGCATTGTAGAGCACCTCCACGCCTGCCTCGGCGAGCATATCCTTCATTATGCGCTCGGCCACACCCGACTCATAGACCCACTGAATTTGTCGGGCATCGTTTTTGCCGGAGAAGGTGCGCTTCTTGCTCGACTCCATAAACTCCTCACGGGTCTGGTTACGCCACACCTCGGGCTGGATGTAGTAGTCCCAAATGCGGCCATAAAACTCGGCTGCAAGGCCACCCACTTGGTCCTGACGGTTGATGTCGGTGGCGGTGAGTCCGGAGGTGGCCATACCACCCACGTGGGTGTTTTTGGACACAAGGAGAGTCTTTTTGCCCAAGCGTGCCGACTGAATGGCAGCCATCACTCCGGCTGCACTCTCGCCATAGACACACACTTCGGTGGTGATGGTGGCACCCTGCACCGACAGTGCGGCGCAGAGTGCAAGAATCATTATCGATAGTCTCTTCTTCATTATCTCTGGGGTTGTCTTATATGTTCGTTTTTCTCAACTTATACACTAAAATATGTATGTGTGTGCAGTGCGACACTAGTAGCCCACGTTCTGGGGGAAGTTCTCGGCACCCATATTGATAATCTCAGTCTCGGGAATGGGCCAACGTACAAAGTGGGGGTTGGCGGGCAGGTTGGTACGACCGGCCAGCGATGTGGCGTAGCCATCGTTACCTGCGTGTGCCTTCACTTGGTCGATGAGCAGACCGAGGCGTTTGAGGAAGTACCAGCGGTCGTTCTCAAAACACATCTCCCTTGCCTCCTCATCAATGATGTGCTGGAGTTTGAGGGTACCTGTGAACTCGGCATTACCGGCCCTTGTCCAAGTCTTGTTGAAGTAGTACTTGGCTTTGGTCTGATTGTTCAGACGGAGTGCAGCCTCGGCACCCATCAGGTAGACATCGGCCAGACGGTAGAGGATGAAATCCTTGTAGCCCCTTGAGGCGAAGAGCTCACGGGTCTCCACATCGCCGTGTTTGGTACATCCGGGCAGGTTGTAGCGGTCCACATTGCCACTCTTGGTTGCGGGGAAGTATTCACCGGGCTTCACAAACAATTTGTTACCATTGGAGTCGGTACCATACTCAATCTCGCGATTGGTGGTGTTTTTGTAGCGGTGGATAAACCAATCGTTGAAGCGTTTGTCCTTGGCTTGGTCGTAGAGCGAGAGCAGGTAGGGGTTGGGCAGGCAACGACCATAGGTGTAGCCCCAGTTCTCCACCGAGCAAGCATCTGCCGCCTCGCCACCAATGATGTTACGCGACATTGCAATGAAGAGGGTTGAGAAATTGTGTCCTTTGGGAGTGGTGGTGGAGAAGTTACCGCCGGGGTTCTCGCTCCACTGCTGCACCATCAGAGCCTCCGAGTGGTTGAGGTCGGCACCTTTGAATACCTCTACGGGCTCCGAAAGGAGTGCATAGCCGGAGTTCTCAAAGGCATCCGCCTGGTCGAGTGCGGTCTGCCAATCTTTCTTCCACAGGGCCACCTTTGCGAGGATGGCACGTGCGGCAGCCTGATTGAACCTACCGGGCTGTGCGGATTGCCAATCGAGGTTTTCGATGGCGTAGGTAAGGTCGCTGTAGAGCAACTCATAGACCTTGTTGGGCTCTGCGGGGTGGTAGTCCCTGGGCTCGTTCACGTTCTCCCACGTTACGGGCTCGGTGTTGAGCCAAATGCGGTCGTAGGTGCGGAACAGCAAGAAGTAGGACTGCGCACGGAAAGCCTTGGCCTCGGCCAGAGTGGTTTTGAGTGCATCGGTCTGCTCGAGGTCCTCACCTGCGGCAATAATCTCGTTACACCTACCGATAATTTGGTACATAGTATTCCACATCTTGCGCACCTGAGTTGCCGAGGGCTTGAGGTGGTTGGGGTCGTAGGTACCATAGAAGTTACCGGTACCACCATTGGTCATCACAATGTCGGTACCACGCTCCAGTGCCCACATAGTGCAACTTTCATCATCGCTCAGGTAGGTACGGTGGAGTGCATAGAGGGCTGTGGTGGCCAGAGCCAAACCCTCCTCGCTGTTGAATACATAGTCCTGTGAATACTGCGTTTTGTTCTCCTCCATCAGGAAGTCGGAGCAGGAGGTGAGTCCTGTTGCGACAAGCAGTAGTAATGCAATATATTTTTTCATAGTTGTAAATAATCCTCCGTTAGACTGTTGTTAGAATGAAACATTAACACCCAAAAGCACTGTGCGAGGCTCGGGATAACTACCCGGGTTCTGCTCGGGACCATAGCCGAGCACCTCGGTGGCGGTCCAAAGGTTGGTGAGTGTTGCATAGAGCCTGAGCGACTGCATCGAGAGAGATTTTACCACCTTCTTGGGGAAGTTGTAGCCAATCTGCACATTGCGCAGACGCACAAACGAAGCGTCCTGATAGCCCACTGCGGTCATATAGGCAGGTACCTGTACGATGTTGGGTGCGGGAGCCTCGTTGGAGGGGTTGTTGGGGGTCCAGTAGTTACGGCGCACACCGTTGCGCTTACCTGTCATATCGCCACCATTGTCAAAGCTGGTCAGATAGGAGTTGTAGCGGGTGCCGCCATAGGAGATGTAGAGGTCGGCCGAGAGGTCGAAGCCTTTGTAGTAGAGTCCGGTGGAGAGTGAGCCAATCCACTTGGGGTCGCGGTACATAATCACCCTGTCGGTGTCGTCAAGCACGCCATCCCCGTTTGCATCCTTCACTTTGATTGCGCCGGGCTCGGCATCGGGCATATGCGAGGAGGCGATCTCCTCACCCTCCTGCCAAATGCCGTCGAAGGCGTAGTCGTAGTATACGTTCATAGGCTCGCCGATGAACCACTTGTTGTTCACGTCGTTCTTGGGCAGGCCTTTTTCGTCAAGGCTGCCATCGATGCGCACGATTTTGTTTTTGTTGCGTGCGAAGGTCATATTCACATTCCACTCAAAATCTTTGGTCTTCACGGGAATGAGGTTGAGCGTGAGCTCCACACCGCGGTTGTTCACACGGCCCATATTAACCAACTGGCTTGCATAGCCGGTTGATTGGCTCAGGGTCTTGTTTACCAGCAGGTCGGTGGTGTCGGTGTTGTAGAGTTCCACGCTACCACCGATGCGGCCATCGAAGAAACCGAAGTCCACACCGAGGTTGGTGGAGGTAGAGGTCTCCCACTTGAGGTTGGGGTTGGGCATTGTGGTGTCGGGCAGATAACCCACCGAGGGGATGGTGCCAAACTCATACATATACTTGTCGGTAAGACCGAGGGTGGTGTAGGGCGAGATACCCTGGTTACCAACCTGACCATAGCTCAAGCGGAGCTTCAGGTTGGATACCCACTCGGCACTCTTCATAAACTCCTCCTCGCTCACCCTCCAAGCAAACGAAGCCGAGGGGAAGAAACCATATTTGTTGCTTGCGCCAAACACCGAAGAACCATCCATACGCACGGCTGCGGTGAAGAGGTAGCGGTCTTTGTAGTTGTACCTCACACGTGCCAGCGAGGAGAGCATCTTCCTCTCGGAGAGTTGGAACGAGGGCACGCCGTGCTCAATGGCCGAGCCAATGGCGTTGAAGGAGAGGTCGTCGTTGGAGAAACCTGTGCCGGTGATGCTGATTTGCTTCCAAGTGATGTAGTTCACACTCTGCATCAGGGTGGCGTCAATCTTGTGGTCGTCGCCAATGGTGGTGGAGTAGTTGAGGATGTTCTCCACCAGGTAGTCGAAGTAGTCGCTGTGCGAAACGGTTGCCTTACCCTGGGTGTTGCGACCCGTGGTGTGCTCAACGCCGAGGTAGGAGCCGCTATCCACATTGCGCTCCGAGAGGCTTGTGTTCAGGCGATAGGAGAGTCCGTCGGCGATTTTCCAGTCGGCAAAGAGGTTAATCAGCAGTCGGTCGGTCTGGCTGCGGTTGTCGGAGTTGTTGATGTTCCACAGGGGGTTGTAGTGCGACTCGCCTGCCTCGGTTACATCCTTACGCAGGGTTACGCCATCCTCCTCATAGACCTTTGCCAACGGGGGCATAGTCACAAAGGTGTTGAACGAGCCATCGGCGCTCTGCTTCCACGCACGCGAGAAGGAGAGGTTGGCACCGAGGGAGATTTTCTTGGTCAGCTTGTGGTCGATGTTGAGCCTACCCGACACCTTCTCGAAGCCGGAGTTGTGTACCATACCGTCCTGGGTGTAGCCACCGATTCCGAAGGCATATTTGGTCTTGTCGTTACCCGACTGCACCAACACATCGTGTTTCTGCTGGAGAGCCTTGCTAATCATCAGCTTCTCCCAATCAACCCACTCGCCCGAAGCAAGCACCTCGCCCATAAAGCCCTTGAGGCAGTCGCTCTCGTCATAGGAACCATAGGCGTTGTAGTAGGCCTCCATACGGTAGGCAGCCCACTCCTCGCCATTGTAGAACTCAAAGTTGCGGTTGATGTCCTGCACGGCAGCGTAGCCACTGTAGGAAACCTTCAGTTTACCCTCCTGACCTCGCTTGGTGGTGATGAGGATTACACCGTTGGCAGCCCTTGCACCATAGATGGACTGCGAGGAGGCATCTTTGAGGATTTCCATCGACTCGATGTCGTTGGAGTTGATGTCGTCAATGCTGCTCATAGGCACACCGTCCACAATGTAGAGGGGAGCGTTGTCGCCCGAGAGAGAACGGCGACCACGAATGAGCACCGAAGAGGAGCCACCGGGCTCGGCACTGCCCAACGACACGTGTACACCGGCAGCGGCACCACGCAACATCTCGCCGAGCGAGGTTGTGGGGGTGGTGTTGAGCTGCTCGCTCGACACGGAGGCAATGGCGCCGGTAACATCGCTACGGCGCTGGGTACCATAACCAACCACAATCACCTCCTCAAGCATCTGGAAGTCGTCCTTGAGGGTGAAGGTGCGGCCGGGTTTGCCGTCCACCACGATGGTCTGGCTGGCGTAGCCCACACACGAAAGTTCGAGTTTTTCGCCCTTGGCGGCAACAATCTCAAAGTGTCCGTTGATGTCGGCGATGGTGGCGTTGGCCATATTCTTCAGTGAGATGATGGTGGCACCGATGACGGGCTCGCCATTTTTGTCCACCACGTAGCCACTGTAGCGATTGCTCACAGGGGCGGCTACCGCTTGGGCCTGCTTGGCCTCTGCGTTGGATTTTTCGAGTACGATGTTGCCATCAATGATGGAACACTTGACGTTGTAGCCCTCAAAGAGGCTTTGGAGAATGGAGAGAACATCCTCACCCGAGGTGTTGATGGTTACCTTGCGAGAGGTGTCCACAATCTTGTCGCTGTAGAAGAAGGCATAGCCACTCTGCTTCTCAATCTGGTCAAATACCTCGCTGATGGGGGCGTTCTTCACATTGATTGTGATGTTTCGGTTTTGGGCCACAGCCTCCGAAAGCATCAACGAGCAGACAAGACAAAGAGTTAGTAGTCTGGTGTGCTTCATAAAAAAATGTTTGTTAGTGTTTGTTAGTGAATATTGTTTTGTGTTTGTTTATTTGTTTTGCCACGCGCTTAGTAGACCTCAATAACCTCTCGGCCCTTGACGTTGTGTGCTCCATACTTGTCGATGGGCACAAAGCGCATCCTTGAGGAGCGTCTGAAGTGCTCCAAAATCACATCAAGCCTTTGGTCGGTGAACATACCCGTGAAGTTGTGCTCATAACACTTGGGATTTTTCACCACAAATTCCACATTGAAGCGGTTTTCAATCATACGCAGAGCCTCCGCAAAGGGGGTCTTGTCAAACACAATGCGTCCCTCTTTCCACGAGGCTGCGCTTGCGGTGTTCACCCTCTTGATGCTCCAATCTTTCGACAGGGGGTCGATGGTTACCCTCTGGCCCGGATAGACCTGCACGAGGTGCTCTCGCTTGTCGTTGCCCACGAAGGTGAGGTTGATGCTACCCTTAACGAGGGTGGTCTGCACATCACGTCCGGCCTTGTCGTAGGCATCCACGTTGAACTCGGTGCCCATCACCTCCACCTCGGCTGCCGAGGTCTTGACGATGAACCTCTGCTCCTCGTTTTTGGCCACCTTGAAGTAGCCCTCACCCACGAGTTCCACACGCCTCTCGCCAGAGTTGAACTTCACGGGGTATTTGAGGTAGGAGTTGGAGTTGAGCCACACGCGGCTGCTGTCGGGCAGAGTGATTGACGACACCATACCGCTGGTGGTGCGCAGCTCCACATACTGCATCGGCTCCTCCTTGGTGGTGGTCTGGCTCAATGCCCAAATGGCCACAGCGGCCACGGGGAGTAGCAACACTGCTGCCACACGGCAGATGTTGTTCACCAACTTGCGGCAACGGGCCGAGGCGATACGTTGTTCTACCTTGCGGAATGCGGCCTTGCTGTCCACGCTCTGCATAATGTCGAGTGTGTCGCTGGCATAGCAGAGCCAATAGATTTGCTGTGCCATCTTTCTGTTCTCCTCCGAGGCCTCAATCCACGCCTCCACGGTGGCTGCCTCCTCGGCAGGGAGTTCGTTGTTGTAGTACTGAAATAGTTTGTTTTCCATTCTATCGTGTGTTTTTCTCTTTTTCAATGTTTGCAGACTCGCGCACGTGTACCTACACGTACACACGCACCTATTTACCTATTAGACAATCCTGCGACAATTTTCCCTAAACCACACAAAAATTATGGCCTAAATTTGCAACTAACAAAAAAAGGTTACTAAATTTGTAACCACTGCAGGTGTGTAATGATTAAACCAATGGACATAGACCACCAACTCTGCTACAGGGTTATGGAGGGAGATAAGAAGGCCTACGAACTACTCTTTGAGAAGTTCTATCCCGAGTTGTGTGCCTATGCCTGCCAGTGGGTGTCGCCCGCCGACGCAGAGAATGTGGTGCAGGACATTATGCTCTGGATATGGCAGCATCACAAAGACCTCCACATCGAAAACTCCGTGCGCACCTATCTCTTTGCCGCCACCCGCAACAGGTGTATGACTCTTGTGAGCCGTGGCCAAATGAAGCAGAGGATTGTTAGTGCGCTCCACAAGAGTATGGAGGAGCAGTTTGAGTCGCCCGATTTCTACTCCTTAGGCGATTTGGTTGTGAGGCTTGAGGCGGCCCTTGAAGCCCTGCCCGAGAGCTACAAGGAGGCTTTTGTGCAGCATAGGTTTAACAATAAGAGCTACAAGGAGATAGCCTCCGAATTGGGTGTGTCGCAAAAGACGGTTGAGTATCGCATTTCGCAGGCCATAAAGTTGTTGAGGGTGCATCTTAAGGACTACGCTCCTCTGCTGGTGTTCCTCGTTGGCGACCTATGTTGTTAGCCCCTATTGTAAGTTTTTTTTATGGAATAAGATGGTCCGCTACCCAAAGGTAGCGGACCGTTTTTGTTTGTGTCGTTTTTCCGGGAGTAATAGGAGTAATAGGAGTGATAGGGAAAAATATTTACTAATTACTCTTTACTAATTACTCTTTGCTTTTATCTTGTCGATGATTACCGCAATGGCACCATCGCCCGTTACGTTGGTGGCGGTGCCGAAGGAGTCCATCGCAATGTAGAGCGCAATCATCAGTCCCACAGTGGTTTGGTCAAAGCCGAGTATGCTCTGCAAAATGCCCACTGAGGCCATAATGGCTCCTCCCGGAACACCCGGGGCGGCAACCATTGTAATGCCCAGCATACAGATGAAGCCCACCATTGTGAGGGGGTCCACCGTTGTGCCTGTGAGCATCATAATTGCCAGCGCACAGGAGGTGATTTTCAGGGTGCTGCCCGAGAGGTGGATGGTGGCGCACAGCGGAATCACAAAGCCTGCAATCGAGGGCGACACTCGGTTTTTGATGGTCTGCTCGAGGGTTACGGGTATGGTGGCTGCGCTGGAGGAGGTGCCCAGGGCGGTGAAGTAGGCGGGCAACATCGTGCGCAACATCTTCAGTGGGTTACGCTTTGCCACAATGGCGGCAAGGGAGAACTGCACCACGAGCAACACGGCTGTCATCGCAAAGATGAGAACGATGAGTTTGAGGAACACACTCATCACACTCATCACCTGCCCATTGGTGGTCATCGAGAGGAATATGCCGAAGATGTAGAGTGGTAGTAGGGGAATAATCACCCCACCTATGGTTTTGATGATAATATCCTTGAAGTCGTCAAAGGCTCGTTTGAGGGTGGTGCCCTGTGTGAAGGTGAGCCCAAGGCCAATCACGAAGGCGGCCACCAGCGCACTCATAACCCCCATAATGGGAGGCATTTCCACCGTGAAGTATGGTGTGAAGGTGCTCTCCGCCTCGCCCACTGCCGAGAGGGTAGCCCCACGCAGTAGCGAGGGGTAGACGGCCTCGCAGGTGCCCCACGCAAAGAAACCGCTCAGGAGAGTGAACCCATAGGCAAGCAGGGCGGTGATGGCCAACAGCCTGCCTGCACCCTTGCCCACGTCGGCAATGCCCGGCACAATGAGGCCCATAATCAGCAGGGGCACAATGAAGCCGAGGAAGTTG
This sequence comes from Tidjanibacter sp., assembly GCA_017503465.1. Lineage (GTDB taxonomy): Bacteria > Bacteroidota > Bacteroidia > Bacteroidales > Rikenellaceae > Tidjanibacter. Next base: position 18,663 of record JAFVSY010000079.1, read on the forward strand.
CCGAAGAGTCCGTTGAAGGTGGCGAATATGCGGGCGGCCCAGGTGGGCATCCACAGGCCACAAACAATGCCGAGGGCTATGGCAATGACGATTTTGCCGAGTAGCGAAATGCGCGGTAGTTTTTTCATAAGGCGGTATCTTGGTGTGTTGTTGTTAGGCTTGGTGTCGGAGTGGGGTGGGGTGTGATTTAGCGGTTTTGCTCGCCAATGAGGGCTCGGATGTTCTCCACTCCGTGTTCATCAAAGGTTACGGTGTGGAGCCCTAAGGCAGCGGCTGCGGCAGTGTTGGGGGCCTTGTCGTCCGTAAAGAGCGTTTCGCTCGGCTCCAATCCGTATCGCTCCAGCAGGCAGGTGTAGATACCTCGGTCGGGTTTGTTGATGTGCTCGTAGTACGACACCACGGCTCCATCAAAGTGCTCAAACACGGGGAATTGGCTGATGTGCTCATAGAACTCACGCGACATATTCGATAGCACGTAGGTCTTGATACCCTGCGCCTTGAGGTCGGCAATCAACTCCACCGTTTCGGGCACGGGCTGCAACAGGTCCAGCAGGTGCTGTATGCTCCTTTGGGCCTCCTCCAGGCTGCACCCCTTGTCGGTGGCGAGCATTGTGGTCACCTCTTCGCGGGTGTACATCCCTCGGTCGAACTCGCTCCAGTAGGCGGGGAAATCGTTGCCTGCGATGAACGAAAAGGTGTCGCCCAACAGCTCCGCCAGGCGCACAAAATCCCTGCCCAAGACAACCCCTCCGAGGTCGAAAACCACGTTCCTAATCATCGTTATCTCTGCGTTAGTCTATTGTAATCACCCTGCGAGTGTTGCTTGTGGGGGTGATGGTAACCTTCATCACGTCGTCGGGCAGCAACTCCTCTACCTTCTCGGGCCACTCCACAAGGCAGAGCCCATCGGAGTAGAAATACTCCTCGTAGCCCATATCGAAGGCCTCCTCTTGTCGTTCTATGCGGTAGAAGTCGAAGTGGAAGATGGCATCTCCCTCGGCGCTATTGTAGCGGTTGATGAGGGCAAAGGTGGGGCTGGTCACGGTGTCCTCGCTACCCAAGCGGGCACAAATCTCCCTCACGAGGGTTGTCTTTCCGGCACCCATAGGACCATAGAGGGCCACGACGTTGCGTCCGTCGAGTGCTGCCAAAATCTCCTCGGCCGCATCGGGCAGGTCGCCCAAACCATTTACGTTAATCTCTTTCATCGGATATATTTACTAATTACTCTTTACTAATTACTCTTTGCTTTAGCTTTTGGGGCGGAGCACAATGTAGGGCACACACATCTCCTCCAACGAAATGCCACCGTGTTGGAACGTGTCGCGATAGTAGCGAATGAATTGGTTGGCGTTGTTGGGGTAGGAGAAGAAGTCCCTGCCGAGGGCGAAAATGTAGCTGCTCGTGAGGTTACCCTGGGGGAGTTGTGCATCCGCAGGGCGGGTAATCTCATAGACCTCGCGTGGGTTGTAGGAGAGGTTGCGTCCCGTCTTGTAGCGCAGGTTGGGGGATGTTTCCCTGTCGCCCACAACCTTTATGGGGTTGTCCACACGTGTGGTGCCGTGGTCGGAGGTGATGATGACCGTGTGTCCCGCCTCGGCAAGCATTTTGAGCATTGTGTAGAGTTCCGAGTGCTCAAACCACGAGTGGGTGAGCGAACGGAAAGCGGCCTCATCCTCGGTCAGTTCCCTGATAATCTCCGTTTCGGTGCGTGCGTGGGAGAGGATGTCGAGGAAGTTGTAGACAATCACCGAGAAGTCGGCCTCCCTCACGTGGCCGAAGTTGTCCACCAACTTGCGCCCGGCCTCCGGCTTGACGAGTTTGTCAAACGACACCTTCCAACCCTTGCCTGCACGGGTGAGTTGGCGGCGCAGAAAATCCTCCTCATATTTGTTTTTGCCCCCCTCCTCGTTGTCGTTGAGCCACTTGTCGGGCATCAGTTTGTCGATGGCCAACGGCATAAGGCCTGCGAAGATGGCGTTGCGGGCATATTGGGTTGCGGTGGGGAGTATGCTGCAATAGAACTCCTCGCTGTGGAGGTCGAAGTGGGCGATGAGCAGCGGCCAAATGGTGCGCCACTGGTCGTAGCGGAAGTTGTCAATCATCAGCAGGGTTGTCTTACCCTTGCTCTCCTCCACGGTGGGTATGATTTTGTTCTTGAAGAGGGTGTGCGACATTGTGGGCCTCTCCTCGGTGCGCACGTTCACCCAATCGAGGTAGTTGCGCTTGACAAACTTGCCAAACTCACTGCTCGCCTCGCTCTTCTGCATCCTCAAAATCTCCTTGATACTGCGGTCTGACGACTCGGTGAGCTCCATCTCCCAACCCACGAGTTTGCGGTAGATGGCACACCAATCGTCAAAGGTGCGAGCCACGCCGAGCGAGGAGCTGATGCGCCCGAACTCGGCACGATAGTCGGCCGTGGTCTGCTCCGTAACGAGCCTCTCGCGGTGTATGTTCTTCTTGATGGAGAGGAGTACCTGGTTGGGGTTGATGGGCTTGATGAGGTAGTCGGCAATCTTGGAGCCTATGGCTTTGTCCATAATGTTCTCCTCCTCGCTCTTGGTAACCATAATTACCGGTGTGGAGGGCCTTGCCTCTTTGATTTGGGGGAGGGTTTCGAGTCCCGTCATACCGGGCATCATCTCATCGAGGATGATGAGGTCGTAGGGCTCACTGCGCACCATCTCCACGGCATCGTAGCCGTTGTTGCAGGTATCCACAGCATAGCCCTTGCTCTGCAAAAAGAGGATGTGTGGTTTGAGGAGTTCCACCTCGTCATCCACCCAAAGTATGTTCACATCGTTATTATTCATACGGTAATCCCTGTAAGTACAAAGTTAGTGATTGTCTTTGAATAATAAATGCAAACTTACTCATTTTTATTGTGTCCTTGCCGACTATTGACAGCTTTCAGCTTTCAGTTTATTTGGTGCGCTCCTTGCGGGCCTCCCTCTCGGACCTACGGCGGCGCAGGGCCACCTTCACAGCGGGTACGGCGTGGCCCACAACCACCTCGTCAATGGCCAACATAGTCTTGTCCAGCAACTTCTTGAATGGGGCCGCACCCTTGGTGATACCCTTGGTGTGTCGCTCCACCTTGTGTGGGTACATATCGGGAATGGTTACCATAATGCCGGTCTCCTCCACGTCGCCAAAGTCGGGGTTGGTCACGGTGGCAAAGGTCTGCATCGAGGGCGACACGTTCATATAGGAGCTAATCATCGGCGGAATAAACTCACCCCTCTCTTTGAGCTCGTGGGCGAGAATCTTGTGGTCGTCATTGTAGTTGCCTGCGGTGAAGATTTTCTCCATTGCGGCCTCGTCAATGCCGAGGTCGATGGGGTAGACAGGCTCCAGCAGCCCCTCTTTGGCGGGGAAATATTTGTGCAGGAAGTACATCAGGATGTTCCTTGCCTCGGTGTCGTAGTGGGTGTACATCGTAACCTTGCCGATGAAATACTTTTTGGTGGGGTGGTTTACGATGATAGCCCCAAGGCCGTCCCAAATGTTGTCCATCACATAAAGACTCTTGGCGTTGGCTCGGGTGTTCTGATAGTTGGGGTGCACATAACTGCGGCCCAACTCTATGGCGTGGGGCAGATACTCCTTGCGGAACTTCTCGCTGAAGCGGAAGTAGTGCTCGGTGGAGAGGTGGCACTCGTCCTCGCTCTCACACACGATGAAGCGGTAGCCGCCCACAATCTCCTCGGCCGCAGGGTCCCACACCACAAGTTGCCTGTAGCCACCCTCCACGAGGTCCAATTCGTCAATATCCACCTCCTGACCGGTGCCACCACCTGCACTGCGGAAGGCCCACTCGCGCAGACGGCCAATCTCCCTCATCACGTTGGGAGCCTGTGCTGCTGTGATGACATAAATCTCGTTGCCCGCACGGTTTGTTTCGCGCAGGAAATACTCCGGCTTGAGTTCGCTCTTGAGGAGTTTTTTGGATACGGGTTTGATTATCTGTTTCATAGTCGTAACTTCATAAGCGTTGTTTTGTTCCACATTGCTGCCCTGCGGCCACTATGCGAGTGGTGGGGCAGCGACTATAACACCACCGAAGGGGTTACTTTTTGCTCATTTGCTCGGCCAGTGCGTAGGACTTGGCCCTCACATAGGCGGTCTGCTGCACGGGGTTGCCCACGGCGCGGAGTTCTTCGGGCGAGATGGGGTCGCCAATGACCACTTCAAAATCATTGCCCCTCTGACGGAACATCTCGTCCACGAGGTAGAGCATTTCGAAGTTGGCCTTGATACCGAGGAACTTGCGAATGGTGTAGATGTTGTAGAAACGGTTGCTCAAGCGGCCCTCAAAGTGCACGGGCACAATGGTACGGTTGTGCTGTAGGGCCTTTTTTACGAAGTTGGCCTTCCACTCCAGGTCGGTAATTTCGCCTTTGATGCGCCTTGAGCAGAGGCCGGCGGGGAAGGTCTGAATGGGGGTGTTGCTTGCAAAGGTGTTTTCAAAAATCTCGGCAGCAATTCGGGACTGCGCACCGTGCTTGTTCACGGGGAGCAGAATGGGTGCCAAGGGCTCCAACACCATCAGGATGTCGTTGCTGATGGAGCGCACATCGCCAAGGTGTGCAATCACTTCCGAGGCGAGGATGATGCCGTCCATACCGCCGAAGGGGTGGTTGGAGGCGAAGAGGTAACGCCCATCTTTGGGCAACTTGTCCATACCCACAATGTGCCAACTCACGCCCATAAATTCGAGTGCATTGTGAATGAACTCATAGGGCTCCATTTGACCATAGTGGGCCATAATGTGGTTAATTTCGTCTTGGTGCACGATTTTTTTCAGGTAGTTGATTAAAAATCGTGGCAACTTTTTTGCGAGTTTTGGAGCCTTGTCGGCCAAAACTTTCTCTACATCAACCTGCATAATGCTGTGGTTTAGTTCTTCTATACTACGTACTTACGTCGGCATTGGCGGGCGTGTGTTCCTGCGAATGCCGTATTTCTCCGATACAAAAATAATAATTTTTGTCGAAAAAGCGAACATCGGGCGAATTTTACCACCTGCAACCCCCGCCCAATTGTCAAATTTTCTTTTTTTCAACCTCCAACCTTCCGCTCGCCTTACACTTTGTAACCCACGATGGCAAAATGGTGCGCACAAAATTTGCATAAGTTGTTTTGTTTTTGTATCTTGCAAACGGTAACATTTTTTAACCCACATAAAACAATCGTGCTATGAAACGAAGGTTATGCTTTTTGTTCGTATTGCCGTTATTGTTTGCGGCGTGCGAAAAGGAAATTCCCGATAAAACTTATACCGAATACGATGGCGTGGCCTTGCCTCAGATGGAGTGGAGCCGAGCAATTATGAATAAGATGTTGAATCTTATTGAGCAACAGGACGGTAAGTTTAGCGACAAAGACCTGCTTGATGCATTGTCCACAAAGCAAATCAAATATGGCGCTTGGTATTTTGTAGATGAATTTCACGGAGAAACCTTTTGGTGTAATCCAAATGAGATGGATGGGTTTGGTAATCCCGATAATATGTTGGCCGATGATGATGGTGTGCTGTATATTGCTTCGTATTTATATAGGATGAGTAACCCTAGTTGGTATGAGGAGGGCGAGATTGCTCATTATCTCTCTCAACAAGGCTATGACGGGTGGTACACAACCGGTAGGTGGTCGTATGATAGTAAGTCCAACACACTCCATACGGAAGCGGGAACGGGCGCAGGTGAGGCGGAGGTTTTGTACTTCGATGGCCAAACGCTGATTCTCAAAGGTACTATTGTCGGTATGACCATAAGTCGGCGCGTATATGATAACCACTTGTATCTGTTTGAACTGACAGGCAAACACGAATCGTTTTTTGAGCGCAGGACGTCGCGTGAGGAGTACTTCGGCATTTGGCAAGCGCATTGCGAGGAAGAGGGAATTTGGAATGAATTTGGCAGCCTCTGATGTGTCGTAAATGGCTTATTCCGTAGGATTATGACGGGTTGGGCCCCGAAAAGTGATTTGTTATGAAAAAGTGGATGTTAATATTCTTTTTATTGTCGCTTGTTGGTTGTTTTGGTTGGGAGGAATATCCCTACAATGACGACGCAAGTGAGTTAGACAAGTTTGTTGCTGCGGATGATGTGAGTTCACTGAGTGTTGTGGAGATATTAAAGGAAGAGCTCAATGCAGCCTTTGTTGGCACCAAAGAAGACGGATTCGTAATTCTATGTGTTGAACCCGATGTCAAAGAAGAGTTACTTACACCGCACACGATTTTTCTTGATGCGGGGTTGAAAGATATTCGCATATATGCAGATAGGGTGCTGTTTAGGCATAAGTCTGGGGAAAATATTGCCGAATATTTCAAGGTGGTGAATGCCTATGGGAACAAGTATAGGTGGCCGTGGTCTGTGTATCGTGGACTGAGAACGGCAACGTTAAATGTGTCTATTTCTGAATGGAATAGGGATTTTATTCCCCACGTGCAGTGTCGTGATTTTTGGATTCAGTTTGCCGAGCAGCCCACCGAACAGTACGATGAGGTTACCTTCACGGTGGCGATGGATATTTTGCTGCCCGATGGTGGCGAGCGCACCCTCACGGGCTCGGTGAAGGTTGCCTTTGAGTAGCGTGCAGACTTTCGATTAACAGGGGGCTCCGAATTGCAACTCGGAGCCCCCTTGTTGTCGCCTTCGGGAGAACTTTGCCGCCTGCCGTCTACCGGTAGGCAAGGGGACTTGTTGGAATAATAGGCTTCCACTGGCCCTACTATTCTGCCCCTAATATGTCCATTATCAATAAATTTCCAAAATTTTCCATTTTCAATTTTCCATTTTCAATTTTATGTGTATCTTTGCGGGCTGTTTAACCATTAAAATTTTATCGAACAATGCCAAAAATGAAAACTAACGCCGGCGCAAAGAAGCGTTTTGATTTCACCGGCACAGGAAAAATCAAGAGGAAACACGCTTATCACAGCCACATCCTCACAAAGAAATCAACCAAACGTAAACGTAATTTGGACTACTCGGCTATCGTAACTCCCGCCGATGCAGCCAAGTTGCGCAAGCTCCTCGTTAAATAATTTTTTGTTGTTTAACCCGTAGAGTTATTGTTTAACCAAAGAGAGAATTAGCCCCGAAGAGCGGGGGAGAACCTCGCCGCTAATCTTTCGATTAAAACTTTTAATTTTTTATGCCAAGATCAGTAAATGCTGTAGCATCGAGAGCTCGCAGGAAAAAAGTTTTAAAACTTGCCAAGGGTAACTTTGGTTCAAGGGGAAACGTGTGGACAGTTGCCAAAAACACTGTCGAGAAAGGTTTGCAGTTTGCCTACCGCAACCGCAAAGAGAAGAAGAGGAACTACCGTAGCTTGTGGATTCAGCGTATCAACGCTGCTGCACGTATGCACGGTTTGACCTATTCGGAATTTATGGGTAAGTGCCACGCAAAGGGTATCGAGATGAACCGTAAGGTTCTGGCCGACCTGGCGATGAACCACCCCCAGGCATTCGAGAAAATTGTTAATACGGTTAAATAGTTTGCCCCGCTGGGGAGCAAACTTGCGAGTGCCCCGCCTGCAAAAGGCGGGGCACTTTTTTTGTCCGAGTGGGCAGAAAGGGAATTCAAAATTCAAAATTCAATATTGCAGGCGTTGCCTGTTTTGTGCAGTGGGTAGGGCGGCACGTTCCCACACCTTCGGAAGCCCCACCCAAAGTACACCTCCCCTACGATAGGGGAGGCCGGGAGGGGTGGTCGAAATTGCGCTCGGCGGCCTCGCCGAGCAGGGGGTGCCACGGAGTGGCGGGGGCGTCTGTCGCCCTCTCCTAAGTTAGGAGAGGGTGCCGTAGGCGGGAGAGGTCTGTCAGACTGCCCACCGACACAAACAGACCTCTCTGGCACTCCGTGCCATCTCCCCTAACTTAGGGGAGAGTGAATTGAAAGGGCAGAAAGGGCGTGTGGTGAGTATGGTTGGGCGAGGGGCGGCAACTTTGCAAATGGGTTGCAAAACGGAGTTGCTACCTTTGTGGCACCAAAGGCCACCCCTCCCGACTACGCCTACTTCTGAATTAGAGGTGATGCCGTTAGACGGAGTGGTCTGTTTGGCCAAGCAAAGGAAAAATATTTACTAATTACTCTTTACTAATTACTATTTTTATTATATGAAGGAGATTTTGTCGCTCATAACTCAAATGGCACCCTACCTCCTGCTGGGCTTTGGCCTTGCGGGGGTGATGCACGCCTTTGTGCCCACTTCGCTCTACCGCCGCTACTTGGGTGGTAATTCGTTTCGCTCGGTGGTTAATGCGGCCCTGCTGGGTATTCCGCTGCCGCTGTGTTCGTGTGGGGTGATACCCACCGCGATGTCGCTCCGCAAGGAGGGGGCCTCGAAGGGGGCCACGGTGTCGTTCCTGATTGCCACGCCGCAGACGGGTGTGGACTCCATCATTGCCACCTACTCACTGCTGGGCTTGCCCTTTGCGCTGGTCAGACCATTGGCTGCACTCGTAACCTCCCTCTTCGGAGGAGTGTTGAGCATTGTGGTAGAGCGCAACAAGGAGGAGCAAACTGCTACTCCGCAAGTGGCGGAGAACAGCGCCCCCAGGGGGAAACGCACCTTTGGTCAGAAGATTGTGGAGGCACTGCGCTACGCCTACGTGGAGATGATGCAGGACATCGGCAAGACGCTCTTTGTGGGCTTGGTGGTGGCCGGACTTATTACGGTGTTGGTGCCCGACAACTTTTTTATGCTCTTTGCCGACAACTCGCTGTTGAGTATGTTGTTGGTGCTGGTGGTGGCGGTGCCTATGTACCTCTGCGCCACGGGCTCCATACCCATCGCTGTGGCCCTGATGCTCAAGGGACTCACTCCGGGGGCTGCGTTGGTGTTGCTTATGGCCGGTCCTGCGGCCAACGCTGCATCGGTTATGGTCATTGGTAAGGTGCTGGGGCGTAGGACCTTGGCGGTCTACATCGTGAGCATTGTGCTGGGTGCCGTAGCCTTTGGGTTGGGGGTTGATTACCTCCTGCCGAGGGAGTGGTTCACCGAGCCTATCAGGGCCATTCACGCCGGAGAACACGCCCATATGTCGTGGTTCAACGTGGCCTGCTCGGTGGTGCTTGTGGGACTGCTGGTCAATGCGATGATACTGCGCTACCGCCACAAGGGGCAGGACTCCTGCTCGTGCGGACACAACCACGGCGAGCAGGCGAGCACGCAGGGGTGTGGTTGTGGTGCCGATGAGGTTGCCCACACTGTGGAACATAGGTTCCGTGTTGAGGGTATGCACTGCAACAAGTGCAAGGCCAACGTGGAGCGAGTGCTGCTGGGCGTTGAGGGTGTTGAGAGCGTGAGCGTGGACCTTGCCACGGGCGATGTGGTTGTGCGTGGCACGGTGGCCGATGTGCAACTGCTCCACAGGGCGGTGGAGTCCATTGGCTTTGAGGTCAGCCCCAAGTAGCCCACCTACCTCCCCACTGCACAAAACAGGCTGAGCCAGTGCCGAGCGAGAGCAACTAAAAGCCACCAGAGGTGGGTTAATTCAAAATTCAAAATTGACAAACCCCTCTGGCCTTCGGCTACCTCCCCTAACTTAGGGGAGGAGTGGTCGTAGGTCCCCCTCTAAGTTAGAGGGGGTGCCCGAAGGGCGGGGGCGTATGTGATTGAATTGAGAATTGAGAATTGAGAATTTTGGTGCCTGCGGCGCGTTTTTTTATTTCGGGTAACTTTTTTATTACCAGTGCCATCCAACTACTGCTCCCCTAAGTTAGGGGAGCTGGCGCAAAGCGACTGAGGGGTTTGTGAAGACAGGAAAGGGCACAAAGAGCAGGAAGGGCAATTTGCTGACCGTTGACCGCTGATTGCTGACTGCTCTTTTGAGCCTTCGGATGCCAGCAGCACCCTCTACCCTCGCTTACTTGTAACTTTCTCAACTCCTTCCTTGCTCCTCAAACAAAAATTCTCAATTCTCAATTCTCAATTTTCAATTTTATGTGTATCTTTGCGGCGTGGAAGTGATTTGGCTGCTTGCAAACCACGCCGACCACGCAGAGGGGGAGAGTGTTTTGACACCACCCACCCTCGGCCCCAATGGGTTAATGTCGGCAAAAAGTGCTAAAAGGCAATGAGTTGGGTGTTTGACTCCCCGACCTATTCTCAACCAAACAATCCACCAGTGTGTATTTGAAATATTAACCGAATTGAAGGTCGGAAAGCGTTGGTTGGGTGGAGAGTGTGCCGACCTCCCAACTGCACAAAACAAGCTGTGCTTGTAATTTTCCATTTTCCATTTTCAATTGTCAATTTATTTAGGTATGGCATTTTTGTTTACATCGGAGTCGGTATCCGAAGGACACCCCGACAAAGTAGCGGACCAGATTTCCGACGCTATTCTTGATGAATTTTTGCGCTATGACGCCGCCAGCAAGGTGGCGTGCGAAACCCTCTGCACCACAGGTCTTGTGGTGGTGTCGGGTGAGGTGCGCTCGGATGCCTATGTGGATATCCAGGGCATTGCCCGCAGGGTGATTAACCAGATTGGCTACAACAAGAGCGAGTACCAATTTGATGGTGCTTCGTGTGGTGTGCTCTCGGCCATCCACGAGCAGTCGGGCGACATCAACCAGGGTGTTGTGCGTGAGGTTGAGGA
>JAFVSY010000080.1 GCA_017503465.1 Tidjanibacter sp.
ATTTTGAATTGTCAATTCTCCCCTACCTTCGTGCGCCGCTGCTGCGAGAGCCCGAAGAGCTACCTCCACGGCTGCTGCTACCCGAATAGGAACCGCCGCTACTACGGCTGCTGCTACCGCTTGAGTAGGAACTGCTGGAGGAACGAGTTGAGCTGCTACTACGGCTGCCGCTCACCGACGAACGGTTGCCACTCTTGTTGCTACTGCTGCCAGAGGAGGATACCTTATTCCTATTGTTGGAACTACTGCGAGGAGTGCTCACCGAGGAGCCCTTGCGGTTGTCGGTGCGGTTGCCCACACTGGAGGAGGCACCCCTGCCCGAAGAGGTGGATGTACCCCTGCCCACGGAGGGACGACCGGTGGAAGAACTACCTCCACTAACCGTGCCACTCGGGCGACCATTGTTGTTGCCACCGCTGCCAACCTCGCCACGGCTGCCATTGATGCGCTCGGCATAACTCGGGCGACCTGCGGAGGGGCGTGCGGTGTTGGCACCACCTGCTGCATAACTCGGGCGGTGTACTACGGGCGACTTGTGTCCACCGGGGCCACTGGGCTTGTGTCCTCCGCCACCGAAGGCAGGACCGTGGCCGGGACCGTGGTGCGGACCGTAGTGCGGACCGTGGAAGCCATAGTGGGGATAGTAGTGGTGGTAGCCGTAGTGCGGGCCGTGTCCCCAGTGGTGGCAGTAGGGGTCGTAGTGGTAGTAGTGCGAGGTGTGGTAGTACCAATCCCAATAGTCGTAGTAGAAGGGGTTGTAGCGGTAGTCCCACGCACTGTAGCGATAGTAGTAGGGCCTGCCCCAACTGCCGAACATCGTGGTGATGTAGCGAGGCTCCACCCACACCTGGTCGCCCATAACCATCACCGTGTAGAAGGCGGGGTCGTAGGCCATAGTGAGGAAGTAGGCATCGCCATAGCGGTAGTCCCAATAGGAGGAGGGCAGGTTGTAGGTGGGCGACGAGAAGCCTTTGAGCCTGCGGGCATAGGCTGTTTCGTAGTCGTCCACGTAGATGGTGTTGTAGGTGTTGTTGATTACCGTACCACCTGCTGCAGAGGTGGTAGTCGTGGTGGTGGAAGAAGCGGGGAACTCGTCCAACTCCACATCGCCCAAGATGTCGGCCAAGTCGGCCTCTGCCTTGGCGGCGGCAATCATTGCCTGGATTTTTTCCTCTCGGGCTTTGGCAGCCGCTGCTTCGGCCTCAGCCGCTGCTTTTTCGGCTTTGGCGAGTGCCACGCGGTCGTGCGTACCATAGAGGTCGTCCACATAGGATGCGCTCCTTGTGGAGGATGCGAGGGTGAATGCGCCGCTTGCGCACGAGCCCATCAGCGAGAGAGCCACCACTGCGGCCCCCATCAGCATTATCTGTTTCATTCTTTTCATAGTCATCTCCTCTCTTTATGGGGTGGGTGAAAAGTGTGTCTGTATCGGTTGTTCGTTATATACCTAACTGTAATAATATTGCCTTTGCGGGTTGCCCCTTCTATACTAATGACGCAAAAATGGTGCATTTAGTTGCACGCCCCACTGCAAAAAACTCTTTTTGTGGAGAGCAGTGGCCTAAATTCGCCAAAAAAGTGTACCTTTGCGGCGCAAAGGTCTTCCCCAAAAGACAAATGTATGGTTTTTTGCGGGAAATTCCTACACCCGTGATAAGATTAAAATAAGTATAAGAAAAAAATAACACAACGACAATGGCAAAAGAACTCAAACAACTCACCTCGCGCGAGGAAAACTACTCGCAGTGGTTCAACGATTTGGTAGTAAAAGCAGGCTTGGCGGAGAACTCTGCCGTAAGAGGCTGTATGGTCATCAAACCCTATGGCTACGCAATCTGGGAAAAAATGCAACGTGCCCTGGACGATATGTTCAAGGCCACAGGACACCAGAATGCCTACTTCCCCCTGTTCATCCCCAAGTCGTTCTTCAGCCGTGAGGCCGACCACGTTGAGGGCTTCGCCAAGGAGTGCGCCGTGGTTACCCACTACCGCCTGATGAACGCCCCCGACGGTCAGGGCGTGGTTGTGGACCCCGATGCACGCCTCGAGGAGGAGCTCATCGTTAGGCCCACCTCCGAGACCATCATCTGGAATACCTACAAAAACTGGATTCACTCCTACCGCGATCTGCCCATCCTCTGCAACCAGTGGGCCAACGTAGTACGCTGGGAGATGCGCACCCGCCTCTTCCTCCGCACCGCCGAATTCCTCTGGCAGGAGGGCCACACCGCCCACGAAACACAGCAGGAGGCCATTGAGGAGGCACAAAAGATGATTCGTGTCTATGCCGACTTTGCCGAGAATTGGATGGGCGTACCTGTGATTATGGGTACCAAGACCGCCCACGAGAGGTTTGCAGGTGCAGTGGACACCTACACCATTGAGGCCCTGATGCAGGACGGTAAGGCTCTGCAGAGCGGTACCTCCCACTTCCTCGGACAAAACTTCGGCAAGGCTTTTGATGTTCAGTTTGCTACCCGTGAGGGCGGCCTCGACTACGCTTGGGCCACCTCGTGGGGTGTGTCTACCCGACTGATGGGTGCGCTCATTATGTCCCACTCCGACAACAACGGCCTTGTGCTGCCTCCCAAGTTGGCCCCCATTCAGGTGGTGATGATTCCCATCTACAAGGGCGACGAGGAACTCGCCAAGATGACCAAGGAGTTGGAGAAGATTGCCGTAAGGCTCCGCGCCAAAGGTATCAGCGTGAAGATTGACAACCGCGACAACGTGCGCTCGGGCTTCAAGTTTGCCGAGTATGAGCTCAAGGGTGTACCCGTAAGGCTCGTTGTTGGTCCTCGCGACCTGGCAAACGGCACCGTGGAGATGATGCGCCGCGACACCCTTGTCAAAGAGAACGTTGCTTTGGAGGGTATCGAAAACCTCGTGGAGGCAACCCTCGAGGATATGCAGAAGTCTATCTTCCAGAAGGCCCTCGACTTCCGCAACTCTATGATTACCAAGGTGGACACCTGGGAGGAGTTCAAGGATGTGCTCGAGAACAAGGGTGGCTTCATCCTCGCCCACTGGGACGGCACCACCGAGACCGAGATTGCCATCAAGGATGCCACCAAGGCAACCATCCGCTGCATCCCCTTCGACTCCCCCGAGGAGGAGGGCACCTGCGTATTCACCGGCAAACCCTCCCACCGCAGGGTACTCTTTGCAAAGAACTATTAGTCGGCACCCCACCCTGTCAGTAACCAATTAGTAGCACCATTACCACTATGGCTAACGAACAAAAACCGCAGAACAATAGGCTCGAGATTGAGCTCGATGCCGAGACAGCGCAGGGCAACTACTCCAACCTCGCAGTGATTACCCACTCCACCTCGGAGTTCATCGTGGACTTTGCCGAGATGTTGCCCGGTATGCCCAAGGCGAAGGTCAAGAGCCGCATCATCCTCACCCCCGAGCACGCCAAGAGGCTGCTGCTTTCGTTGCAGGAGAACATTGGTCGCTACGAGAGCAAGATGGGTACCATCACCGTTCCCACCCACGGAGCCCCCACCCCACAGGGCGGCGGCTTCAATATGGGACAGGCGTAGGGACCGAAGGCCACCAACCTCTTCGGCCACTGCCGACACAAAAAGTCCCAGACACAAAAAACCAGGCACAAAAAAAGCCCCGAAAGTTCGGGGCTTTTTTTGTCGGCTATGTGTGGTGCCTTGTCTTTCTGTCTTGTGGCTTTGAGGGGGCGTTACTCTTGCTCCTCGTCATTCACAAGGATGCGACCGCAATACTCGCAGATGATAATCCTCTTGCCTTGGCGAATCTCGCTCTGGCGCTGGGGAGGAATACGGTTGAAGCAACCACCGCAAGCATCCCTCTTCACGGGCACCACAGCCAAGCCGTTGCGCACATTGGAGCGAATGCGGCTGTAGGCAGCCAACAACCTCTCGTCAATCACCAAGCGAGCCTTGTCGGCCTGTGCCTGCAAAGCCTCAACATCCTTGGCAGTCTCGGCGTCAATACTGGCCAACTCGGTGCGTTTGTTGTTGAGGTCAATCACGCGGTCGGCCTTAACAGCCTCTGCCTCCTCAAGGTGCTGTTTTTTGATTTTCAGCGAGCCGGAGTACTCTTTGAGGTGCTTCTCACAGAGCTGAATCTGCAACTGCTGATACTCAATCTCTTTACCGATAGCGTCAAACTCGCGGTTGTTGCGCACGTTCTCCTGCTGCTCCTCATATTTTGCAATCTGGGCTTTGCTCTGCTCAATCTCCTCTTTAGCCTGACGAGTGAGAGCCATCACCTCATCGATGTCGGCCTGAATGTGGTCGATGCGAGTTTGCAGACCAGCCACTTCGTCCTCAAGGTCGGCCACCTCCATAGGGAGTTCGCCCTTAACCTTGTTAATCTCGTCAATCTTCGAATCAATTTTCTGCAACTCATACAGGGCTTGGATGCGCTCCTGCATAGTGTAATCTACGCCCTCTGCGGCTTTTTTGTTGGTTGTTGCCATAGTTGTGTCTGTATCTGTTTTCTGAATTTTCGTTACTCTCCCCGAACTCGTACTGCTCGCTCCGAACTCTTGTTTTTATTCCCCCTAAACCTTGTATTTCACGGGGTTTTCGGCGCAAGCACTCTTGCGAGGTGCAAAAGTAGTTATTTTTTTTGATAATATATCAAACAAAATTTCAATTGCGCAAATTTCGCTCTCAAAATGGCCCACATCCACCAACACCATACGGTCGGCATCCACAAAATCGTGGTACTTGAAATCGGCCGCTATGTAGATGTCGGCACCTGCCCTTTCGGCCTCCTCAATGAGCCCGCCACCGGAGCCGCTGCAAATGGCCACACGCTGCACCTGCGGAGTCCTCACCGTGCTGTGGCGCAAAGCCTCCACTCCGAGTCGTTCCTTAATGAGAGTGAGGAAATTGTCGGTCTCCACCGCCTGTGGCAACACACCCACAACACCTATGCCAACCCCCTCCTCGGCGCCCTGCTCCAACAGGCCCTCCACCTGCACTCCAAAGAGTCGGGCAAGGTGGTGGCTTATGCCGGCCTCGGGTGCGCTGTCGAGATTGGTGTGGGCTGCATAGAGGGCTATGCCGTGGCGTATGGCTTTGGCTATGGTGCGCTGTTGGCGGTTTTCCTCGGCAAGCCTACGGATGGGGCGGAAGATTATGGGGTGGTGTGTGATGACCATCTGAGCACCCTCGCTAATCGCCTCATCCACAACCTCTTCGGTGGCGTCAAGGGCGATGAGCACCCCCTCCACCTCGGCCTCGGGGTTACCCACCGCAAGGCCCGCATTGTCGTAACTCTCCTGCCACCTCAGGGGCACCTCGGCCTCCAACAGGGCAATTATATCTTTGACTTTCATCGGCACAGAAATTGGACTCTACTGCTCCTAAAACAACGTTTGCTCAATCACCTGATTCTTGGCCTCCTTGGAGTTCTTTTTGGCCACAGCCAGACGGATATCCTCGGGCGAGAAGAGATTACCCCCGATGAGCGTGCCCACCTTGGGCTGACGAGGGCTCCGCTTGGGGGCCTCCTCCTGCTGTGCCACAGCGGGCTCGGCTTCCAGACGGAAGTCGGCCAACCGCTCCTCTTTGGGCTCCTCGGGCACCACGGCAGGCTCCTCGGGCACAATGGTAGACTCCACCTCCACGATGGGCTCCTCTTCCACGATGGGCTCCGGCTCGGCCACCGCTACGGGCTCTACCGCAGGCTCCACAGCAGACGCCACGATGGGTTCCTCCTCATACTCCTCGTCCTCAATCTCGATGACTTCGGTGTCTATGCCCATCTCGGCTTTGAGTGCCACGAGCATATTGCGAATATTCTTGAGTCGCTCCACGATTGCAGCATCGTGTTCCACTCCCTCGGGATTGGAGCGCAGACGCTTGCGGGCACCCTCAAGGGTCATACCCTGCTCCTTCACGAGGTAGTATATGAGTCGCAGGTTATCCACATCTTTGGTGGTGTACATACGGTGTCCTCGGCCGTTTTTTTTGATTTTCAGCACGGGGAACTCCTCCTCCCAAAAGCGCAGCAGCGAGGCATTTACGCCAAACATCTCGCACACTTCGCCCACGGAGTAGTAAATTTTGCCTTTGGGATGAACAATCTCTTCCATAAAAAATGCGTATATTTGGCGCAAGATAGGAATTTTTTTGCGGAAAGGCAACAATTAGTTTTGAAAACCAACACTCTAAATATAAAATTGGTAGGCGAGGTTATCTACGGCAATGGTTTAGGTCACACCATAGGTTTTCCCACGGCCAACCTACGCTCCACAGCGAGTGCCTTGCAGGTTGCGTGCGGTGTCTATGCGGGCGTTGCCACCGTGGATGGCGCTGTCCACCCTGCGGTGGTAAACATCGGCTATAGCCCTTCGGTGGTGGAGGGTGGCGAGTTGCGCGTGGAGGCCCACCTGCTCGATTTTGAGGGCAACCTCTATGGACACCAATTGGAGCTAACCTTGCTCTATTTTATGCGTGCGGAGCAGAAATTCCCCGACCGCACAGCTCTCTGCGCCCAAATCGCCCACGACTGCTCCGAAGCCAGAAGGCTTCTTGGGGGAATTCAAAATTCAAAAT
>JAFVSY010000010.1 GCA_017503465.1 Tidjanibacter sp.
AAAATTGAAAATTAACACTGGTTGACAAAAAAGTGCGCCTTGCGGGGCGCACTTTTTGTTTGGATTTTACTACAACTTATAGGAGAGGTTGTAGGTTTTGCCATCCACGGTTACTTTCAGCGCAGCACCCGAAGCGGAATAGGCCGCCGTGAACTCGGCACTAATCTTGGCCGAGGTGTCGGGGTGGATGACCGTGATAAACCTCACCACATCCGATGCGCCACTCTTGGTGGCCGTCAGGCGGTAGAATTTGCGGTCCTGCTCGGTGTTGAGTTTCTCGGAGTAGTAGCTGGTGCCGCTCTCGCCCTTGAAGCCCGTGTGGGTCTCGGAGAAGGTGAGCCACTTCATATTCACGCCATCGCCAAAGGTAGTGTGGGCTCCATAGGCATAGTCGCTGCTGTGGTTGTCAATGCTCACCACATTCACGCCCTTGCTACTATCGCGACAGAGGTGGAAACTAACATTCACCGGCACATTTGCTGCCGTACCATAGGCTTCATCCACAATCACATAGAACTTATCCTCCACCATAAACACGCCCCTGCGGTGGGTGAGGTCGCTGTAGGATTTGTTCTCTGCCACAACCACACGCACGCCATCCTGCTGCTCCTGCGAGAGGAGATGTTTACCCGCACAGTAGTCTTTCTCGATGGGTTTGAGGTCCTTGGTGAGGGTGTTGTGGTAGGCAGCCGACTTGTTGCGGTCGCGGATTTGGTCGAGCGAGGTGTTGCCACCATAGGAGTAGACACCCGCATCGGGCATAAAGTTACGTCCACGGCTCCAGAGTGAGAAGGTGCCATTGTCGTGGTGGCAGTGGGTAAAGTTCTTGGGGTTGGAGTTGTTGGTGTAGACAAGGATGGTGGACTGACTATCCCAGCCATTGCGCAGGAAGTAGAAACCACCTGCGGGGTAACTGATAAGTTTTTCGGCAGGTTTTGCTCCCTGTGCACCACCGGTGCTCACCCAAAGGAACTTGTCGTTATCCTTGGGGAACATAGCCGCATAGTTGCCCACGTTGCGGGTGAGCACACTCTGGCTCTGCTGGAAGGTGTCGTTGAAGCACTCCCAAGTGTAGTCGGGGTAGATGTAGTCCGTGATGAAGTTACAAGCACCCTTGAGGACAGCAATGTAGTCGGCCGGCAAGTGGGATACCTTACCATTGGCCTCGGCAACCTCGTGGGTGATGCGGAAGTTCTCAATCACGCCCATACCATACGATGGAGAGGACTCCAAAGGCGAGCCATCCGAGTTAAATTGGCGGGTGAGTTGCTTGCCCACCTGGGCACCACCCTTGGAGAGCCACTCGGCCGACTTCTTGAACTCGGGCATCAGCACCGCAGCCTGCACCACGGCAACATCTTGTGCCAGGTGGATGTTGTGCTCAAAAACGTAGTATGGCCTCGAAAGGCAGTATTCCACCGTCTTGTGGAACTCCACCAGCACCGTGGACAACCAATCGCCCGTGAAGTGGTCGGAGGAGAGGAAATAGGGCAAGTTCTTCAGTTGCGCGGTGATACGGTTGGCCACCGAGAGTGGATACCACGCCCTATCGCCTGCGTAGACCTCCGAGTCGGGAACCGTGCTGGCAGGAATAGGAAATGCCTTAATCCACGAGGCGTACTGCTCCTTCCACGCATCAAAATACTTGTCATCGCCCGTAACAAAGAGAGCCTGACCGAGGTAGTAGAACCAAGCGTGCCAATGCTTTTGGTAGAACTCGTTGCCTGCCGCTGCCACCTGCAAATTCCAATTGATGCCACCATTGCCATCGTCGAACGAGGGGTATTGCGAGCCCTCCATCCAAGTGTTGGCCTTCACGGCAAATCGAAGGTCAAGTGCTTGGTCGGCAATGAATTGGGCCGCCGTAGTGAGAGTCTTGTCGGTGAGCGGGTTGAGCGGATTGACCACCGTGCGGTAGCGCATATACTTGAGCAGTTCGGTGGCCGCCTTGGCATAGTGCCTCTGCGCATACTCCTTCTTCACCGAAGCAAGGCCCGGGTAGTCGAGGTCCAGCAGTTCGAACACCTCCGCATTAACCTTCTTATCCTCCTCGGTGAGTTCATACTCCGGCTCGGGCTCCGGGTCGGGGTTGGGATTGGGGTCAGGGTTGGGGTTGGTAGTTCCGCCCGTGGTGTTGGAGTTGTCGTCCCACTCCCTTTCGGGCTCCTCGCAGGCAACGCCGAGGGTCATTGCAGCCACAAGGGCCAAGGTCAAGATTTTTCTGATTGACATATCTCTTCGGTTTTATCTCTATTTGTTCTATTTCCTCCCCGCAAAGATAGGCAACCTCTGCGGTCTGAAGGAATAAGTTTTTACAAAAGTATTACAAATTTGTGCAAAAAATGCCCTTCTAAGCCTTATCTTGCTGCTCGGTGTGGCGATTTTGGTACTCCGTGGGCAGGCAACCCATATACTTTTTGAACGAGGTCGCAAAGTATGAAGGGGTGCTGAAGCCCACCTTGTCGCTAATCTCCGAAATGGACCAACGGCCATCACGGAGCAACTTGCAGGCCTCCTCAAAGCGCACCTTGTGTACAAAATCAAGTGCCGACTCGCCCGTGAGCGTCTTGAGCTTGAGGTGCAGGTTGGAGCGGCTCATATTCATCGCCCGAGCAAACTCGTCGGTGGAGAACTTGGGGTTGTCGATGTTGGCCCTCACGACCGCCACAGCCTTGGTCAGTATCTGCTCGTCCAACGCATTGAAGCACACCTGCTCGGGCACAATGGCCAACGAGCCCGACACCTTGTCGTGCAGGCGGTGGTGGGTACGCAGAGTGTTGCGCACCTTGGCCTCCAGCACAGGCATTGCAAAGGGTTTCACAAGGTAGTCGTCGGCTCCCGCACCAAAGGCGTTGAGTTGGTCGCCCAGGTCGCTCTTAGCCGAAATCATAATCACCGGCAGGTGGCTCGTCTTTACGTTCTGCTTGATTTGGGCGCACAGTTTGAGTCCGTCCATCACGGGCATCATCGTGTCGGTCAGCACAAGGTCCACAGTGTTCGCCGCCAAGAGCGCAAGAGCCTCCTTGCCATCCTTGGCCAGCAACACCGTAAAGTTTCTTCCAAGACCCTCACGCAGGTAATCTCTGATGTCGTCCTCGTCCTCGGCGATGAGAATTGTACCGTGGCGGCCACTCTCAACCTCCTCGGTGCTATTCTCCGCCACAGCCTCGCCACCAATCAGATACATCTCGTGGGTGTTGCTTGTGCGGGCCCTCGGCTCCTGTGGCTCCGGCACGGCCAACTCCTCCGTGGAGTAGGCATCCACCCTCTGGGGCAGGATGACCGTGAAGGTCGAGCCCTCGCCCGGGGTGCTCTCCAACTCCACCCTTCCGTGGTGCAACTCCACAAGCCTCTGCACCAACGAAAGGCCCACACCGCTACCGATGTGGTCGGAGCCCGCCTGGTAGAAACGCTCAAAGATGCGGCTCTGCTGGTCGGCTGCAATGCCAACACCCGTGTCGCTCACCTTCAGCACAAGTTGCTCGCCACGCACCGCAACCTCCACCGACACTGCACCCGAAGTGGTATATTTGAAGGCATTGGAGAGCAGGTTGTTGATAATCAGTTCGAGGTATTGCTCATCCACCAGCAACCTCTCGCCCTCCACCTCGCTGTGGAGTGTGTATTTGATTTTCTTGGTGTGGGCCAAGTTCTCATAGTAGGCGAAATTCTCCGCCACAACGCGGTGCACGTTGGTCTGTGCGATGCGCAGTTTGAACACTCCAAGTTCGGCCCTACGGTAGTCCATAAGTTGGTTTATCAGGTGGAGGAGTCGTTTGGCGTTGCGCTCCACATATTTGAGTTGCTTGCGCATCCACCCGTCGCCCGCACGTCCAATCATCTCACTCAACGGGTTGATAATGAGCGTAAGCGGGGTACGAAATTCGTGGGATATGTTGATGAAAAACCTCTGCTTCATTTGGTGCAACTCCTCCTTGTGGGCACTCTCTTGCTGCTCAAGTCGTAGGCGGTTTTCGATGGTCTTACGCTCCAACACAAACTTGAACACCAGCAGCGCAATGCCCACCACAATCAGTCCAAAGAGCACCTTGGCCCACACCGTCTGCCACCAGGCGGGGTGTATGCGCACCTCCACCGAGGCCACCTCGGGGCTCCATTTACCATTATTATTAGCCACCCTCACCTTGAACACATAGGCTCCACTCGGCACATTGGCATAGGAGACACTCCTGATGTCTGAAGGGGTACTCCACTCCTTGTCGTAGCCCTCGAGTATCCACGAGAAGGAGTTGTGTTGGCCGGAGAGGTAGTTGGGCACCGAAAAGTGGAGTGCAAAGGTGTTGTTGTCGTGGCGAAGGTCTATGCGACGGGTGTGTGAGAGGGCACACGAGAGCACCTTTGAGGAGTCGTTGGGTGCCACCTTGTGGTCCAGCAGGTAGAGTGCCGTAAGCATTGGCGCAGGAGTGTAGGGATTGTCGCGCAACGACTCCGGCACAAAGGCTGTGATGCCGTTGAAGCCGCCAAAGTACATCACCCCACGGCTCGAATAGCAGTGGGAGGAGGTGTTGAATTGGTTGCCCGGCAGACCATCCTCGGTGGTGTAGTTACGGAATGAGCCCATATAGGGATTGAAGAGGCTCAGGCCATTGGTGGTGCTCACCCACAGGCGACCATTGGAGTCCTCCTCCACCCCATTGATGGTGTTGCTCGGCAGGCCATCGGCAGTAGTCAGGTGGCGCAGAGTGTTGAGAATGGGGGTGTAGCAGTAGAGCCCATTGCTCGTGGCTATCCACACCATTCGTTGGCTGTTCTCACACAGACCATTGACAAAGTCAATGCGTGGCGAAGCCTCCACAGCCGCATTGCGCACCTCCACCAACACCGACTCCGCCTCCACCGAGTAGACACGAAGGCCGTTTTCGCCTCCCACCCAGAGGTTACCCTCCGAGTCCAGGAAAAGACAACGTATGCTCAACCGTTCCAGCGGTCGGGACTCCGCATCGGCACCCACAACCCTCGGGCGCACAAAGCGCTGGGTGTGGATGTCAAACTCCATAAGTCCATCGAGGGTACCTATCCATAGGGTCCTCTCATCTTTGGGCAGGATAGCGTAGATGTCGAGCCTCTCGGACCCAGGAAGAGAACGGTAGCGCACCCTACCGGTCTGTTTGTCGAGGATGTGCAGTCCACCCGCGTGGGCACCCACGTAGACCTCCCCACGGCGGTCGTCCACATAGATGGCTTTGATGTCGTTGGACTCCACGCCCTCCATAGGGTCAAGGTCGGTCAGATAGTGTCGCACACGCTTGGTGGTGGGGTTGTAGTGGTTCACACCGCCACTGTTGGTACCTATCCACAAGGAGCCGTCCCCATCCTCCACGATGCAGCTGATAAAGTTGCTGTTGAGCGACTTACCATCGGCCGTGCGCTCTATGTGAGTGAAGTGGTTGGCCATCGGATGGTGGTAGTTGATACCGCCAAAGTAGGTGCCGAGCCACATACCGCCTTGGTTGTCGCAGTAGATACTGCGGATGGAGTTTTGCGACAGCGAACCCTTCTCAAAGGGGTCGCTGTGCAGGGAGGTGATGGTACCACCATCGTAGATGTCCAGACCGCCATAGGTACCTATCCAAAGGCGGCCCTCGGTGTCGAGCGCCAAGGTGCGGACAAAGTTGGAGCTGATACCCTCGCCGTGGCGAAAGTGGCTCACCACTCGTTTTTGCCTAACGTCAAGGCAGTAGAGGCCATCGCCCTCGGTGGCCACCCACAGCCTTCCCTGAGGGTCAAAAAGCATCTGCTGCACACTCCTTCGGCTCGGCAGGAGCGAAGAACGCATCACCTCACCACTGCCGATGGAGTAGGTGAAAAGCCCCTTGTCAGGGGTGCCGAGCCACACGATGTCGCCCTCTCGCAACAGCGAAGCCACCCTCATAGGGCTCACTGCCGAGGTCAGCACATCATCCACAAACGACTCTTGTTCAACATCATAGAAACGCAAGCCTCCCTCGGTGCATACCATTATCACGCCCTCGTCAATCTCCACAAAGTCGGCCACGGGACTCTCCGAGGGAATGTTGGTAAAGAGTTGAGTTGCAGGGTTGTAGACCGACAGGCCACTCTTGGTGGCGGCCCAAATGTGTCCACGACTATCAAGTGCCACCTTGCGGATGTAGTTGTTGGCTATGCTGTGTGGCTGGTCGGCCACGTGGCGAAAGACCTCAAACTCGTAGCCATCGTAGCGGTTTAGGCCGTCAAGCGTACCAAACCACATACATCCCTGCGTGTCCTGCACCACCGACATCACGGTGTGTTGCGACAATCCGTCGGCGGTGGAGATGTGGGTGAAGTGTTGGGCCTCGGCAAAGTATGGGGCAAAGCACAGCAGTGCAGCAAGTGCGACTCTACGGATAGCAGGCACAGCTCTACGAGTGGGGTTCATATTGTAGCAGTAGTTTTGATTTTGTCCAAAAATAGGCACTTTTCAACAAAATTGCAACCCATACTACACAAAAATGCAAGCGCAAGAGCAAATATTGCATAAATTTGAAATTATAATGCGCATAAGTCTGCACATTATTCGCATTTTTGTTTGTACTTTTGTATGCATAGATAGACTAACCTTAAAAAAAATCAGTGAATAGTATGCACGGAATATTTCTTTCTGTAATGACGCTCTTCAGCGTGGCTTGTGCTCAACCCGAAACGGAGTGGAACAACCAAGCCAACAACAACTCTAACGAAACCGTGTTGCCCGAGCGCAAACCTAACGAGGTTGTGTGGGGTACAGTGGGTGGAACCACCGTTCCCCTGCCCCCAACCGAGCACCCGAGGGTATTCCTCCGCAGGAGCGACATCCCTGCCCTTATGGAAAAACTCAACACTCCCGATGCTCGCTCCATCATCAGGCGCATCGAAAAGGCCTCGGTGCCGCGCACTCCCGAGGAGGAGGCAGCCATCACCGACCACGGTTTCCGCTACTATGCCCAGATGAGGGGCGTTACCTCCGAAGTGCAACTCCACGCACTCAACCACCTGCTCTACGATGATATGATTCTCGGACGCAAGGCGGTAACCGCAATGCTTGACACCCTCAAGACCACCAACTTCGGCACCAAAAACGACCTTTCGCGTGCCAGCGGTATTATGCTTATGGTGGGCGGTCTGGTCTACGACTGGTGCTACGACGTTATGACCCCCGGCGAAAGGCAGCAGTACATCAAAGAGTTTGTGCGCATTGCCGGCACAATGGAGTGCCACTATCCCCCGAAGCGTAACGAATCGGTGGTGGGCCACGGCTCGGAGTGGATGATTTTGCGCGATATGCTCTCGTGTGGTATCGCCATCTACGACGAGTATCCCGATATGTACCACCACGTCATTGAGATGATTTATGAGGACTACATCCCCGTGCGTAACTTCACCTACAAGGGCCAAAACTACCACCAAGGTAGTAGTTACGTATCGGTGCGTTTCACCAACGACCTCAACTCCCTCTGGATACTTGACAGGATGGGCGCAGGTGCCATCTACGACCCCGCACAGCAGTATGTGATGTATGACCTCATCTACCGCCGCCGTCCCGATGGGCAAATGATGTACTTCGGTGATGAAAACCCCGCACCTCGCAAGCAGCAACAAAACTACTCGCAGCCCGCATTCTTGGCCGCAAGTTACTACCACGACCCCTACCTCGCCTATGAGTTTGACCGCCGCAACAAGGTGGAGCCCCATATGTACCTGCTCGAACTCCTTTGGAGGGATTTCGACCTCGTGGGTAAGGCCCCCAACGACCTGCCTCTGACTCGTTACAGCGGCACTCCCTTCGGTTGGATGATTGCCCGCACGGGGTGGGACAACAACTGCGTGATTGCCGATATGCGCATCAACGAGCACTTCTACGGCAACCACCAGCACCTCGATGGTGGCTCGTTCCAAATCTACCACAAGGGCCCCTTGGCCATTGACTCCGGCTCCTATCAGGGCTCTTCGGGTGGCTACAACAGCCCCCACAACAAAAACTACTTCAAGCGCACCATCGCCCACAACTCGCTGCTCATCTACGACCCCGATGAGAAATTTGCCTGCTGGAACTATGGTGGCGGTGACAAGACCGAGTTTGCCGACAACGATGGCGGACAGCGTATGCCCGGCGACCGTTGGGAGTCGTGCCGCAGTTTTGAGCAGTTGCTCAGCGAGGACTACACCGTGGGTAAGGTGCTCGGACACGGCTTTGGTCCCTCCGAGCAACGCCCCGAGTACTCCTACCTCAAAGGCGACATCACCAAGGCCTACACCGCAAAGGTTCAGGATGTTAGGCGTAGTTTCGTGTTCCTCAACTTTGAGACCACCGATGCTAAGGGCAAGAGCGTGAAGAAGTCAGCCGCCCGCACCGTGCCCGCTGCGCTTGTGGTGTTTGACCACGTGGTTTCGTCCAACCCCGATTTCAAGAAATATTGGCTCCTGCACAGCATCGAAGAGCCCGCCATCGGGGAGAGTTCGTTTGTGGTCAAGCGCACCAAAGATGGCGACAGCGGTATGCTCCACTGTAGCGTACTGCTGCCCGAGGCCGACGATGTGAACATCGAGAAGGTGGGTGGCCCCGGCAAGGAGTTCTGGGTGTTCGGCACCAACTACGCCAATGCCGCCACCACACGTCCCGACCCCTGCAACGAGAGGGGCGAGTGGAGGGTGGAGGTTACTCCCAAGGCTGCCGCAGCCGAGAACCTCTTCCTCAACGTCATTCAGGTGGCCGACAATAGTGCTCCCTCGCTCAACGTAGTGAGCCGTGTGGAGTGTGGCGACCGCCACGTGGGTGTTGCCATTGCCGACCGTGTTGTGCTCTTCCGCAAGGACGGCACCACCGAGAGCGAGGCCTTCAACGTGAGCGTGCCCGCACCCGAGGCTGCTCCCGAGAAGGGTAAGGTCAAACTGCTCGTGTGCGACCTTGCCGAGGGCAATTGGAAGGTTATGCAGAATGGTAAGAAGGTGGCCTCCGCCACCGTTACCGCCGAGGAGGGCACTCTCTACGTTACTCTCGCCGCCGGCAACTACACCATCACAAGGTAATTGACAATTCAAAATTCAAAA
>JAFVSY010000081.1 GCA_017503465.1 Tidjanibacter sp.
CCCCTAACTTAGGGGAGGTGCCCCAAGGGCGGAGGGGTCTGTGAAGGCAAGAAAGGGCAATTTGCTGACCGCTGACCGCTGATTGCTGATTGCTGACTGCTCAATCGGTAGATACCAACCGCCTGCCTCACGGCAGTCGTGGCAAGACGGGGCCATAGGCCGTTTTGTTTTTTGGCGGTGGGGTTATCTGACGTTTGAAAGCGGTAAAAATGCAGAGAGCGAGGCAAATGCAAGGCGCACGAGAAAGCGGGCCCGCAGTTTACTTAACGTAAATGAGGAGCGGCCATAGGCCGTTTTGTGTTTTTTGGTGGTGGCGCTATCTGACGTTTGAAAGCGGTAAAAATGCAAAGAGCAGGATGAATGCAAGGAATACAAGAAAACGCCCTCCGCAGTTTACTTAACGTAAATGAGGAGGGCGTTTGTCGCAGTATGACGAAGCAGTTGCCCGCTATTCTGTATTTTGAAAAATGCAGAGAGCGGAGGAAATTTCGTGCCAAACAAGAAGGCGAGTCCGCAGTTTGCTAACGCAAATGAGGAACTCGCCTATCGAAGTGCGGTGCAAAATTTACCCGCTATTCTGCATTTTTTACTCCCAAGTAGAAGTCCCGTCCTTATTATCCTTAACCTTGATGCCGATGGCCGAAAGTCTATTGCGAATGAGGTCGGCAGTGGGCCAATCTTTGTTCGCCTTGGCATTGCTGCGAATCTCCAAAATCATATCCATCAGAGGCGAAATCTTGTCGTCCGCACCCTCGGCACGCTCGTTGCGAAGGCCCAGAATGTCAAACACATAGAGGTTTACCACCCTGCGAAGTTCGTCCAAGTCGGCAGCCGAAATGGTCTGCTCGCCCGAAGCAATCTGGTTGATGATGCGCACCCAATCGAACAAGGCACTGATGACCATAGGCGAAGAGAGGTCATCGTTCATTGCATCCTCACAACGTGTGCGCAGGTCGGCAACATCCACACTCGAACTCTCCGAAGCCTTCTACGTGGCCAACGTATCCACAGCCTTCATCAGTCGCTCGTAGCCCTTCTCGGCAGCCTTCAAGGCCTCGTTGGAGAAGTCAAGCGTGGAGCGATAGTGGGCCTGAAGGATGAAGAACCTCACGGTCATAGGCGAGTAGGCCTGCTCAAGTTTGTCGTGGGTGCCGGTGAAGAGCTGCTCAAGGGTGATGAAGTTACCCAGCGACTTACCCATCTTTTGGCCACCGATGGTAATCATATTGTTGTGTACCCAATAGCGGGCCGAGTCCTTACCCTGCGAAGCGCACGACTGGGCAATCTCACACTCGTGGTGGGGGAACATAAGGTCCATACCGCCACCGTGGATGTCGAACTGCTCACCGAGATATTTGGTACTCATTGCCGTACACTCCAGGTGCCAGCCGGGGAAGCCGTCGCTCCAGGGTGAGGGCCAACGCATAATGTGCTCGGGCTGTGCCTTCTTCCAGAGGGCAAAGTCGAAGGAGTTGCGCTTGTCGCTCTGACCGTCAATCTCACGTGTGCCCACAAGCTCATCGTCGAGGTTACGGCCCGAGAGTTTGCCGTAGTGGAATTTCTCGCTGTACTTAACCACATCGAAGTAGATGGAGCCGTTGCTCTCATAGGCATAGCCCGCATCGAGGATGCGCTTGACAAGGTCAATCTGCTCGATGATGTGTCCGCTTGCGTGGGGCTCAATGGAGGGTGGCAACACGCCGAGTTTGTCCATAAAGGTGTGGTAGCGGTTGGTGTAGTACTGCGCCACCTCCATAGGTTCAAGTTGTTCGAGTCGTGCCTTTTTGGTAATCTTATCCTCGCCCTCATCGGCATCGTGCTCAAGGTGGCCAACATCCGTGATGTTACGCACATAGCGCACCTTGTAGCCGAGTGCTCGCAGGTAGCGGAAGAGCAGGTCGAAGGTGATTGCGGGGCGAGTGTGGCCGAGGTGTGGGTCGCCATAGACGGTGGGGCCGCACACATACATTCCAACGTGCTCCGGATTAAGTGGAACAAACACCTCTTTCAGGCGGGAAAGAGTGTTGTATAGCATCAACTTTGTAGCCATAGTCTTTGTATAATCTATTGTTTGAGGTTGTAAAAATACTCATTATTTTTTTAACTTTGCAAAATTATAGTGCATTTAATCCGTTACCATAGCAGTATGAAGCGATATAACACGATTAACAACCTGCTCGGATGGCTCACGTTTGCCATCTCGGCAGTGGTCTACATCCTCACCACCGAGCCCAGCGCAAGTTTTTGGGACTGTGGAGAGTTCATCCCAACGTCCTACAAACTCGAAGTGGGCCACCCTCCCGGTGCACCCCTCTTTATGATGATTGCCAACTTCTTCTCGCAGTTTGCCTTTGGCAACGTGGAGAAGGTGGCTCTGATGGTGAATATCTCCTCGTGTCTGGCTGCGGCGGCCACCATTTTGTTCCTCTTCTGGAGCATTACCCACATCGTGCGCCGTATGTTGTGCCGCAGAGATGAGGAGCCGCAGGGTGGTAAGCTCATTACCATTATGGGTGCGGGCCTTGTGGGCGCACTTGCCTACACCTTCACCGACACCTTTTGGTTCTCGGCAGTGGAGGCGGAGGTCTACGCCCTCTCCTCGCTCTTCACTGCGGTGGTCTTTTGGGCCATACTCAAGTGGGAGAATGTGGCCGACCAGAAGGGTAACGAGCGTTGGCTGGTGCTGATTGCCTACCTGATGGGCCTCTCCATTGGCGTGCACATCCTCAACCTGCTCACCATCCCCGCACTGGTGTTTGTCTACTACTTCCGCAAGACCCCGAAGGTTACCACTTGGGGCATTGTGAAGATGACTCTCATCAGCGGTGCGTTCATACTCTTTGTGAACTCCATCGTCATCCCCTACACCACCCAGATTGGTGCTTGGTTTGACCGTGTGCTCAACAGCGTGGGAGTACCTGTGAACGTGGGCTTTGCGCTCTATGTGGTGCTGCTCTTCGTTGGCCTCGGCGTGGCCATTTGGTACACCCAGACGAGGGGCAAGAAGTTGGCCAACATCATCGTAACGTGCCTCACGGTAATCCTCATCGGCTACTCCTCCTACGCCTCGGTAATCATCCGTGCGAGTGCCAACCCGCCGATGAACTCCAACCACCCCGACAACCCCTACGCACTGCTCTACCTGCTCAACCGCGAGCAGTATGAGGCACAGCCCATCCTCTCGGGTGTCTCCTATGCCGCACCCATCACCGATGTCAAGTATCGCACCAAATACTACGTCAATGACGAGGGAAAATATGTGGGCGAGCAGACCATCAGTGGTTATGAGTACCCCTCGGAGTTCAAAATGCTCTTCCCGCGAATGTGGTCGAGCAAGGAGAGCCACATTGAGGGCTACAAGTCGTGGGGCGGAGTGCAAGGGCGCAAGAAGATTCGCTACGATGGGGAGGTCTATGAGGTACCCACCTTTGGCGAAAACCTCCGATATTTCTTCAACTACCAGCTCAACTTTATGTATTGGAGGTACTTCCTGTGGAACTTTGTGGGCCGTCAGAGCGACAATCAGAGCGTGGGCGAAATCACCGATGGTCAGTGGCTTTCGGGTATCAAACCCATAGACGAACTGATGCTCGGCCCGCAGGACAACCTGCCCGACACGATGAAAAACAACAAGGGCCGCAATACGTACTACTTCCTCCCCTTCATCCTCGGCCTCATTGGTCTGCTGTGGCAACTCGGTCGCAACCCGAGGTACTTCACGGTGGTGATGTGGTTGTTTGTGATGATGGGCGTGGCCCTTGTGGTCTACTTCAACTCGCCCCCAGGTGAGCCTCGTGAGAGGGACTATGTCTATGCCGGCTCGTTCTATGCCTTCTGTATGTGGATAGGTATGGGCGTGGTGGCCGTCAAAGAGTGGCTCTCGAAGGTGTGGAAGAAGAGCGACAAGGCTCCCGCCGTGGTGGCCACGGTGGTATGCCTGAGTGTGCCCACCATTCTCTGTGCCGAGAACTGGGACGACCACGACCGCAGTGGGCGATATGTGATGCGTGATATGGGCTACAACTACCTCTCCACCGCACTACCCAACTCCATTGTCATCAACTTTGGCGACAACGACACCTTCCCGATGTGGTACAATCAGGAGGTGGAGGGCATTAGGCCCGATGTGCGCATTATGAACCAGAGCTACCTCGGTGGTGGCTGGTACATCGAGCAGATGAAGCACAAGTACAACGACTCCGAGCCCGTGCCATTCTCGTTCCCCAAAGAGAAGTATATGTATGCCAACGATTACATCTTCGTGGAGGACGTGGTAGACTACCGTGTGCCCATCGGTCAGGCTATGGACATCGTGCGCAGCGAAGCGCGAGGCACCAAGTTCAACTACGGAGAGTTGGCCTTCGACTTCCTCCCGCAGCACAAACTCGCCCTGCCTGTGAACAAGGAGAATGCTATTGCTGCCGGCATCGTCAAGCCCGAGGATGCACACCTTATGCTCGACACACTCGAACTGGACATCAAGGGCAACACCCTTGAGAAGCCCGAGGTGATGGTGCTCGACCTGCTGGCACACTTCGATTGGAAGAGGCCCATCTACTTCGTGCAGCCCACGCTGATGAAAAACCTCGGCCTGCAAGACTATCTCCAATATGATGGTTTCGGCTATCGCCTTGTGCCCATCAAAACCCCTATGGAGAGCATATCCACAATGGGCCGCATCGACACCGACTACCTCTACAACAACATTATGAATGTCTACCGCTATGGTAACATCAAAGACGAGAGTGTCTACATCGACAACTTCTCGCGCTACAACATCAACTCCACCCAAATCCGTGGTGGCTTTGCACGCCTGGCCGAGGCTCTGGTGGCCGAAGGTCGCAAGGAGGAGGCGGTGAAGGTGCTCGACCGTGGCGCAGAGGAGATTCCCTTCTCGCAGGTGCCCCACAACTACCAGACTTTCCCCTACATTGACGCCTACTATGCCGCAGGCGACACCGCCAAAGGCGATGCACTCGCAAGGGATTTTGCACGCGACATAACCCAAAAACTCTACTACTTCTTCACCTTCCCCGACCGTCAGCAGGACTACATTGCCGATGAGATGGTGGACAACTTCCAATACTTGGAGCACCTCATCTACTCGCTCGCACTGCCCAATGGCCGTATGGAGCTGGTGAATGAGTTGGACAAGAGTTTGGAGATAGCCGAGTTGTTCTTCGGTATGACAAGGGATGAGAAAGGTCAGCCCCAGAGCACCATACCCCCTGTGAACGACCGCACCCGCAAGGAGTTCCTCGAAGGCATAGAGGGGCACTTTTTAATTGAGAATTGAGAATTGAGAAAGTTGCGAGTAAGCGAGGGCAGAGGGTGCTTGTTGGCATCCAAAGGCTCGAAAGAGTGCAGACCTAACATCTACACAAAACAGGCAACGCCTGTGCCGAGCGAGAGCAACTAAAAGCCACCAAAGGTGGGTTAATTGAAAATTGAGAATTAAGGGCCTTAAGGGCTTTAAGGGCCTTCAAAGAAAAAGTAACTCTTGGCACACTCGGTAAAAATATGGCTGTGGGCCGTGATGGTGCTATTGTTGGGGGTTTCCACAGCAATGGCTCAAAACACAACGGCCATAGTTGGACGAGTGGTGGACAAGGCTACCGGCGAAGATGTGGTCGGTGCTGTGGTGGAGGTGCAGTCCCGTGGGGAACGTGTGGCCATCACCACATCCGGATACAAGGGAGCCTTCAAACTCGCGCTGCCCTCAGGTGGGGCCTATGAGTTGATGGTTGAGTATCTCGGCTACGAGACACTCAAAAAGAGCTTTTCGGCCCCGTCGAGCAAGGAGGCCAATCTGGGCACCCTGCGGCTCAAGACCTCAACTATCGTTATGGAAGATGTGAGCGTCAAGGGCTCAATGATGCGCACCTCCATCAAGGGCGACACGGTGGTCTACAACGCCTCGGCATTCAAGGTGTCGGCCGATGCCACTGCCCATCGTATGCTGAACAAAATGCCGGGTGTGGCGGTCAGCAGCACGGGTATTGAGGTGCAGGGGCGCAACGTGCAGAGAGTCTATGTCGATGGCAGGGAGTTCTTTGGCAACGACCCGATGGCGGCGGTGAAGAACATTCCGGCCGATATGATTGAGAGCATTGAGACCTACTATCACCTCTCCCCACAGGCCGAACTTACGGGTGTGGACGATGGCGAAGGTTTTATGGCCATAAACATCGTTACGGCCGAAGACAAGCGCAACGGCTGGTTTGGCAACACGCAACTCGGAGTGGGCAGTGGGACAAGGGGTATTGCGGGTGGTAACCTAAACCGCCTTAAGGGCGACCGACACATTGCCCTCATTGGGATGTGGAACAATGTGAGCCAGTACAACTTCTCGGCCGAGGATGTGTCGGCGGTGGGCGAAACGGCCTCCAATGGCGTTTTCAACGTCAAGCCGCTCAACGGAGTCAGCACAGTGGGGGCGTTTGGTATCAACTACAACGACCGCTTCAGGGTGGGCAAAAAGAGGCTCCGCGGAAGGGTGTCGCTCTTCTACTTCGTCAACGACATCGACAACAAAAATACAACCACCACCGACCGAGAAACCTACACCACCACCGACAAAAAGGTGCTCTATGATGCCGTGGATGAAACCCACAACGACCGCCTGACGCACCAATTCGGTGGCCGCATCGACATACCCATCGCCCCCAAGCACACCATCACACTGCGTCCTGCGCTATCGTGGCAGCAGAGTGGCAACTTGGGCAGTGCACGCAGTCGCACCGA
Organism: Tidjanibacter sp.; assembly: GCA_017503465.1. Lineage (GTDB taxonomy): Bacteria > Bacteroidota > Bacteroidia > Bacteroidales > Rikenellaceae > Tidjanibacter. The sequence goes on from JAFVSY010000081.1 coordinate 6,745, forward strand.
CAACCTGCTGGGCAGTGGGGACACAACCTTTGTCTACCGCCGTTTGACAATGTCGGATGTGGCAAAACGTAACTATTCGATTGCCAACAACCTCTCCTACAACATCCGCCTTGGGCAAAAGAGAGAAAACTTTTCGCTCTCGCTCTACACCCGCTATACGCTCAACGGAATGGACTCCGAGCAAAATCAATACAACTTCAAGAATATTGAGGACATCGGGCTTGACCCCACAACGGCCACCTCAAGGAGTTTTCAGAAACAACTGCGCGACATCCCCGCCTACAACATAACCGCCACGGCAGCCTACACCCGTCCGCTCTCCAAAAGGTCGGTGTTGTCCACCTCCTACAGGCTGGTTTTCAATGGCTCGGCCACCGACAAGAGTATCTACAAATCGTCTACCGAGGTGGAGCAATGGGGCGAGGAGCACCTGAGGGGCGACCTCTCCAACCTCTTCCGTGTGGACTACACCACCCACCGCGTGGGCTTCAACTACAAGTATGGCAAGAAAAAGACCTCCGTCACGGGCGGTCTGTTCTATCAGTGGGTGGATTATGTTGGCCAGTATACCCTGCCCAAGCCCGACTATGTGCACCAAACCTACGGCGATGTGGTCTACTCGTTGGTAGCCAACTATGTGATAAACTCCTCCAAAAGGCTCAAAATAGACGCCACCAGCAACGTATCCAACCCTGCACCCGCGCAGCTGCAAAATGTGCTCAACACCTCCAGTTCGCAATTCCTGCGCATTGGCAACCCCAACCTGCGCCAATCCTATCTGCACAAGATACACATCAACTATCTGCTCACACAACCCGGCAAGGGAACCTCGTTGTCGTTGTCCTCGCGCTTGAGGCTCAACAATCGCTACATAGCCGATGAGTTGATTGTGGACCAGCCCGACTATGTGTTGCCCGATGGGGAGCTTCTCGGCAATGGTAACCAATTTGCCAAACCGGTGAATATGAGGGGCTATTGGGACCTCTATGTGAGAACAGTGTATGGTATGCCACTGCACTTCATCAAGAGCAACTTCAACATTCGTGGTACCCTCGGCGTGGGGCGGGTGCCGAGTATCCTCAACGGCGAGCACCTCAAACTCGAAAACACTTGGGGAGAGTTGGGCGCAGTGTTGAGTAGCAACATCAGCGAGTGGCTCGACTTCACCCTCTCCTACAAAGGCACCTACACCAAGTCGCAAACACGTTTTATGGAGGGTTTTGTGCGTAACGACAACATCCAGCAGGTGGCCGGTGGCGAGGTGAAGTACATCACTCCCAACAATTTCACCCTCTCGGCCTCGCTCTCGTGGAACGACTACAATGCTGTGGGGGCCGACTATCACCACTCCTATACACTGTGCAACATCTATCTGGGGCACAGGGTTTTGCCACGCAATTTGGGCGAAATTAGTGTCGGAGTGAACGACCTCTTCAACCAGAGCGCGCGACTCTACCAGCGCAAGGTGAGCACCACCGCCATATCGGAGACCACCAATCGTGGCGTGGGACGCTACGTGGCAGTGCAGTTTGTCTACAACATCCGCCACTACCAGCGCGTGGGCCTCAAGCAAAACGCAAAACCCTAACTCACCCCACTTACCACTTACCACTTACCAATTACCAATTACTAATTACTATTTGATTATGCGCCGACTGACTCTTTCATTATTACTTACCATTGCAACGCTCACTGCCGCCACCGCCCAAGAGGTTGTGGGAAGGTTGCCACGTGGATGGCAGCCACAGCAGGAGTACCCTCTGGCGTGGAGCGGAGAGGGCGATTTTGACGCTTGGCGCACCGAGGGGCGCAACAAGGTGGTGGAACTGATGGGCCTGCCGCCCAAGGCACCTCGCACAACCTCCTACACCACCCTCGCAACCGAAAAGCGCAATGGCTACACAGCCCACAAGATTGAGTTTGAGATTTCCGAGGGTAACCCCATCAGGGCCTATCTGCTTGTGCCCGACACCCCGGGGCCCCACCCCGCACTTGTGGCTATGCACGACCACGGAGCCAAGTTTTCCATAGGCAAGGAGAAGGTCATTAGGCCCATTGGCGAAACCCCAGAGGTGTGCGCCGAGGCCGAAGAGTGGCTCGGCAAGTGCTACGACGGAGTCTACACGGGCGACCTCTATGCCGCACAGGGCTACGTGGTGTTGGCAGTGGATGCGCTCCTATGGGGCAACCGCGGCGAGGGGGCCGATGGTAGGCAGACCAAGTATGACACACAGCAAGCACTCGCCTCCAACTGTCTGAAACTCGGCACCTCGTTGGTAGGAATAATCACCTGGGACGACCTGCGTAGCATCGAGTGGCTCGCCGCACAAGAGTTTGTGGACCCCGAGCGCATTGGTGTCTATGGCCACTCTATGGGTGGGCACAGGGCGTGGATGGCCGCAGCACTCTCCGACAAGGTGGCAGCCGTGGCCTCGGTGTGTTGGATGGCCACCTCACACGCACTCCTCGCACAAGGCAACAACGAACTCAAAGGGGGCTCGGCCTTCACGATGCAGGTGCCGATGCTCTCACGATGGATGGACAACCCCGATGTGGCAGCCCTCGCCTGCCCCAAGCACGCACTCTTCATCTCGGGCGCACAAGACAAACTCTTCCCCGCAGGGGTGGTGGAGGCCTACGAGAAGATGGCCTCCGTGTGGGCCGGTCGGGGGGCAGCAGATAGATTTGAATGGATAATGTGGCCCTCGCCACACTACTTCGGCCGCGAGATGCAGGCCAAAGTGGGTGCCTTCTTCGATGTGGCACTCAAAGGTAAAGCAGAATAAGGCTAACGGCTATTGGCTATTGGCTAATGGCTAACGGCTAACAGCTCAGTAAAGTCATTGACAATGAGGTCGGGGGCGGTTTTGGCGGCAAGTTCCTCGGCGGTGTGGGTGGAAGCGATGGCAACGACCTTCATACCCGCAGCCCTCGCCGCGGCAACCCCCGCAACTGCATCCTCAAACACCACGCACTCCTCAGGCGCAAGGCCCAAGCGGGCAGCCGCAGTGAGGAAAATCTCGGGGTCGGGCTTGCAGCGGGTAACCATATCCCCACTGATGCGCACGCCGAAAAACTCCTCAATACCACACTTCTCCAACACAAAATCGACATTCTCGCGCGGGCCCGAGGAACCCACAGCACACGCCACACCCTCCGCACGCAGGCGTTGCAGAAACTCCACAAGGCCCGGGGTGGGCTTGATGGTGGGAGCATAAATCTCACGGTAGACGGCCTCCTTCTCGGTCGCAAGGCCCTCAACGCCCTTCTGCTCCACAAGCCACGCAGGAAACAAGGCCCTGATGATGTCCTCGTTGCCACGCCCATTGAGGTGGCTGAAGTCCTGCCCTGGCTCGGCCTTGAGGTTGTAGCGTGCGCCCATCTCCGCAAAGGCGAGGAAGTGAACCTTCATATTGTTCACCAACACGCCATCCATATCGAATATTGCTCCTTTTATCATAGTCGGTTTGTTAAATTTCAAGCAAATTTATTATCTTTGCCTAAAATAACAAAAACCCAAAGGAGAAAAAAGATGTCAGAGTTGCAGTCATTACCCGAGAAAACGGTCGAAAGGTTGAGCGAATACAGGCGTACCCTGTTGCGCTGTCAGAAGCAGGGCATCACCCACATCTTCTCACACGTACTCGCTGGTATTCACGGACTTACAGCCGTGCAGGTGCGTCGTGATTTGATGCTCATAGGCTTCTCCAGCGACACCAAAAAGGGCTACGATGTGAGCGTGTTGGCCAACTTCATCAGCGACATTCTTGACTCCGAAGCACCGATGAACATAGGCGTTATCGGTATGGGCCACCTCGGTCAGGCCATCACCAAGTATTTCAACAGCAAGGGGCTCAAACTCAAGATTGTAGCCTCCTTTGACGTGGACAGCGAGAAGGTGGGCTCCGTCATTGACGACATCCCCTGCTACTCAATGGAGGAGTTTGCCGAGAGGGTGGACGAGCTCGACATCAACATTGTAATTCTCTCCTGCCCCTCCAGCAAGGCCGAGCAGACCGTGTTGCCCATTGTGAATGCGGGCATCAAGGGCGTGCTCAACTTCACCTCCAAGCCACTCAACTTTCCCCTCGGAATTGTGGTGGAAAACTACGACATCACCACCCTACTCGAAAAGGTGGCATATTTCGTGAAGGAACAGGAAGAAAATTGACAAAACGGTGTTTTGTCTAAAATGCTCTCGCTCGGCAGAGTCTGCAAGCAGCCTTTGCCCTCGCTTACTCGCATTTGCGAACATTGAAAATTGAAAATTGAAAATTTTCCCTATAAGGCCTGGTGGCCCAGAAAAAAACCGACAACCGAAAGGTTGCGAGTGAGAAGATATGCGCGTACACTATAGTTTTGACGACAACGTAGAGGAGATTGTGAGGCCGGTGGTAACCATTGGCTCCTTCGACGGTGTGCACTCCGGGCACCTTGTGATGCTCAACAAGGTGGATGAGGTGGCACGTGCGGTGGACGGTAGCCGCGTGGTAGTTACCTTCTCGCCGCACCCTCGCGAGGTGTTGCCCGGCGGAGGAAACATCGAGCTGCTCACCACCCCACCCGAGAAGATTGCGCTCCTCGAGGAGGCGGGGGTGGATGACCTCATTGTGGCCCGCTTCTCGCCCAACTTTGCCGCACGCACGGCGGAGGAGTTCGTGAGGGATTTCCTCGTGGGCAGGCTCCACCTGCACACGCTCGTTGTGGGCTACAACCACCGCTTCGGCAGCGACGGCAGACAGACTCCCAGCGACCACTTCGAGAGGCTCGGCAAACTCTATGGTTTTGACGTGGTTAGGTGCTCGGCACTAACCAGCCACGGAGCCAAAATCAGTTCTACCGTAATCCGCGGTCTGCTTGCCGAGGGACACCTCGACGACGCTGCCGCAATGCTCGGCCACCGCTACTTTGTTACCTCCACCGTGGAGCGCGGTTGCTTGGCCCACCTGATGACCAACAAGATGATGCCGCCCGTGGGGAGATACCTGGTTGATGTTGGTGGCGAGAGGGACGTGCTGGAGATTGACGAGGAGTGTGGCATAAGGCTTGAGAGCGGCCGCACCATTCGTGAGGAGGTGCGCATAACCTTCCTCGAGCCGCTTCCCGATGAGGCAGAACTATAACAGAAACAGCCCAAGATAACCCCCAAAAAAAGAGAATACCGATTATGTTCTACGAAGATGAAGTAACGCTCCGAGTGCGCTACAAGGAGACCGACCAGATGGGCATTGTGCACCACTCCAACTACCCCGTCTACTATGAGTATGCCCGCACGGAGATACTCCGCCGCAAGGGTGCCACCTACAAGATGATGGAGGAGATGGGCGTGATGATGCCCGTGAGGGAGGTGGGAATGAAGTTCCTCACCCCTGCCCGCTATGATGACCTGCTGACCATCAAGTGTATGATGAACGAAATCAAGGGTGCAAGGCTTCGCTTCGACCACGAGATACGCAACGAGGCGGGCGAGCTTGTGAACACGGGCTTTGTGGAGTTGGTCTTTGTGAACGCCACCACCCGCAGGCCCTGCCACGCGCCGCAGTGGTTTGTGGACCTCTTCAGAGAGGAGTAACGGGGCACCAAGAAAACGATAACGGGACACCCCAAGAAAACGAGATAGAGAAGTAACAAAGGAGCCTGCCTAACTCGAAAGTTAGGCAGGCTCCTTTGTTATAGCGGATGTTTCGCCAATTCCTGCATTGGAATTGGCGAAACCCGCATTAGATTAGATTGCAATACCGCTCTTGGTGGTACCGGTCTCGGTCACGGTAGTGTTACCGTAAACGTAGATGAACCTAACGTTATTGGGAGTACCGTTCACCTTAACGCTATCCTTCTCAGTCTCACCCTTGCTTGCGTCGTAGGTGTAGGGAGTTGCAGCAACAGCGTTGAATGTGTTGTTCTCAGCATTTACTGTAACAGAGGTGCTGCTGCTCGGAGAAACTGCGATTGCCGAAGCGCTCGACGAGGTGCACTCGAGGTTGAAAGTACAACCTTTCACAGTGATAGTACCCTTAATGTAGTTCTGAACTTCAATGGGGGCCGACGAAGTGAGGGCTTTGAAGGTACAATTCTCAAACAGAGCCTCGAAAGTACCTGTCTTACCACTCATACCCTCGAAGAAAACCTTTGCATTATCAAAAGTACAATTCCTAAAGGTGATTTTAACGTGAGCATCGGTAGCATCGGGGCAAACCTCAACTACGTTACCCAAGCGGTCGGTGCAAACAGCAGCTTTAGTGCGATAGTTCGATGTGAAATCAACATTCTCAAACAACAGCTCGCTACCCTCTGCGGTCGAAGGACGAACGTCTACGTGACCAAAGGAGCCGTTTACTACGTAATCACCATCTTTCATAGTGAGGTCAGCATTGTTGCTGAGTTTGTACGAATGAGTAGCCTCGAAGGTGTTGCCATTGAGGTCAATGGTTGCGTCGTTGTTGATAGGGGAACTCCACTCAACATTGCCACCCAGCATTACCTCGCCACCCTGAATAGCAGCGGCCAAATCACTGGCGTTGTCCACAAGAGTATCCTCATTAAAAGCCTCATCAACAACATAGAATTTACCACCTTTTGGTACTACTTTGTAGTCCTCGGCAACAAATTTTGCTGCGGGATTCACGGTGTAAACACCGCCTTTGAGTACGGGAGTACCATAGTAGTTCTCGATGCGACCCGAGAAAGTACCGTCGTGAACCTCAACATTACCGTTGATTACCGAGCCACCGGTTGCACCCTGGTCAGCAGCCTTGTTTGCATAGGTACCGCCATTGATAACAACCTTACCACCATTATAGGTGTACACACCGTGGCTGGTGAAGCCCTGGATACCGGCCATATCAATCTCGCAGTCGTTCATAGTGAGAACAGCACCCTCTTCATACGAGGCAACTGCACCGTGGTGGCTGGTAATCTTGCAACCGGTAAGAGTCATAGTACCTTGGTTATTAACAGTGTAAGCAGGCCACCCAGTACCTGCGTTGGGAGCACCATTCAAAGTTGCATCTTCAACACTCAAAGTACCATTGTTCATAATGGCCGAGCCACCATTGTCGCCAGTCGACGAGATAACGCCACCTTTGATGGTCAGCTTACCTTTATTGGTGATAACAGCACCTGCATTCTTGTGATAGTCGGTAGCAATGGTCTTATTCTCCAAAGTGATGTCTGCATCCTCAGCAATGACGATTACAGCACCGTTATCAATAGCAGCCTCAAGAGCCTCAAGAGTGTTAACGGTTGCAGTTTTGGTAATCACAACACCGGTTGCCTCATTGTTCTCAAGGGTGATAGGCGAGCCTACACGACCTACAATACCTGCAACGGTTGCTGTCTTAGTAGGATCAGTCTCGTAGCCATTGGTGAAGTCCTGGTTGATGGTAACGCCCTCAGCCGAGCAACCCGAAACGGTGTTGCCATAGTGTGCCATACCTACAACGCCACCGAGGTCGCGGTAACCCTTGATGGTAACGTCTTTAACCTTACAGTTGGTAACATACAAACCACCCTCGCAGTTCTGACCAATGATACCACCGGCTTTGTCGCCCCAATCGTAGGTACCATTATCTTTCTTCTTAACCTCAACGGTGATGTTAACGTTGGTAGCCTCGCACTTGTCAATCCTCATATAGCCCTGACCAACAATAGCACCGGCATAGTGGTTTGCTTTGATGGTTACGTTCTCAACCTTGAGGTTCTTGATGGTTGCGCGTGCATAGCCGAACAGACCGGCAGGACCCTCGGTAGTGGTAATCTGGTAGTTGCTAATCTTGTGGCCCTGGCCATCGAAAGTACCGGCAAAGATGTTCGAGCCATTACCAATGGGAGTCCACTCGCAAGCACCGCTTGCGCGCGACCAACCTGCAAGGTCGATGTCATCATCCAGAACAACCTTTGCCTTCAGCCACTCACCGGCGTTAACCTTGTCGGCAAACTCTTGCAGACCGGCAGCGTCTTTGATGTGGATAGTGTTGGTGATGTCGTAGTCAAAATTAGCCTCTTCCCAATCGTTAACCTTAACGGTGAACTCGATTGCATCCATACCAAGGCTCTCGGGAGTAATCTCGGCAGTCAGGTTGTAGGCCTTGCCCTGCTCGAACGAAACACCCTTAATCTTCGAAGTCTTCTCTACGCTGTTTACCTCAACGGTACCATTGTAAACCTTAATGGTGAACGAAATGGTGTACTCCTGGGTTGCAGGGGTAGGAATGAGCAGGCGCTCGTTAGCGCACTCAACAGCAGAAGTTGCAGCTGCAATAGCCTCGGTGTCACCAAATGCCAAATCAACAGACTCGGCCTGGTTCTCCCAAGCAGCACTCGCGATGTTGTAGGTTGCCTTCTTCACTGCGTTCATCTTGATGCCAACAGCCTTAACACTCACGTTGCTGGTGGTGAAAGCATTGGTGAACGAGAACTTAACCTTCGAAAGAATGTGGTCGAACTCCAACTCTACAGCATCGTTGTCCTGACCGGCAGGAGCCGAGGTAACCTCTTCATAGGCATAGAGGAGGTCCTGAGTACCGTCTACGTTCTCGAAAGCAATAGCAGTGGGTTTGGTACCGGCAGTGGTGGCGTCAACCTTGTCTGCTGCTACGCCGGCAACGGCTGCAAAATAGTAGTCCTTCTCGGGTGCCCAGTACTGGGTGTCGGTGTAGGTGCCAACGCCATTGTTGTTGGTTACCTCGGTGCCCTGAAATACGGTACCCTCAGGCTGCTCAACATAACCCCACACGTTGAACTTGCCAAGTGTGCTCACTGTGTAGGAGGGGTCCACTGCAGCACGAGTGGAGTTGTTGATGAATGATTTACCGAACGAAATCTCGCCACCATTGGGCAGTTCGGTTACATTCTCCTGCACGCACGCCATCATTCCAATGGCTGCAAGTGCTACTACGAATAGTTTTTTCATCGTAATTAGGAATTGTTAGTTAATAAAAAAAATTGTTTATGAGTTGTTTGTTGTTTTGTTGTATCCCTATTTGTTGATGTTGGTGGACGGCACAGTTACCCATCCGCTCACCGAAACAGTCCCAAACTCAATAGGCTTGAGATTGAGGTTGTCGTGGGTGATGGTCGCATAGAAGTTGTAGGCCTTACCCCTCTCAAGGGTCCTATTCTCAATCTTCGCGCTCTTCTTGTGGGTCATCGCCAACACACCGTCCATATAGACCTCCACGTCGAAATTGACAATATAGGTGGTGGTGGCAGGAGTGGGGAAGATAAGGCGCACCTTCTCAACCTCATCCATCTGGCCAACACCCACAGGAGGCATATCGCCAAAGTTCAGCACCACAGTGCTGTTGTCGAACTGCCACGACGCATTGTCCTCCCAATTCTCCACAGCCAAGTCAATGGTCGCCGACTTGGGAACCTCCATAGTGACGTTCTTCACCACCAACTGCAAATTGTCGTTGGGCACGTTGGGCATACCGTTCTTAAACGAGAACTTCACCGCCGTGAGCAGGTGGTCAAACTCCAACTTCACCGTGTCCATAGGATTGGCAAAAAGCTCATCGTAGGTCTTAGGAGTGGTCAGAGTGGTGTCGGCATAGATGAGGTCCTCGCCACCGTCCGTGATGGCAAAGGTAACCCTGCCCAGGCCGTGGGTGTTGATACCCGAAGTGTCGGCTTGCCAATTTGCACTGTCCATCGGAGCCAAAGCAGAGAAAGCGTAGGAGTGGCCCGGAATCCAATACTGCACGTTGTCCTGCGACCAGCCATCGCCCACCTTCGTTACATCCTCGGCATCCCACAACTTGAGCGTGGGCTTGTCCATAAAGCCCCACAGATTGAAGGCCGTGAGGTCGTTTTCGCCGTCAATGAAACTCGGATTTTGCGCCGCACGCGAAGCATTGTTCACAAACTTGCTTCCGAACCTGATTTCGTGCGAGGGAGAGAGCTGCAATGTCCCCTCCTGCGTGCAGGCCAACATACCAATGGTTGCGAAAAATATGAATAAACTTTTCTTCATTGTACTAAAAAAGTTACTACTTGTTTAATTAAATTCGTGAGTAGAGGGGGGTTCAGTCCCCTCTACCCTAAGTGTGGCTTGGTCAAATAACTATTTTACAGTTACGAGTGCCATATCGCCCGCAATCAACTCGGCAATGTTGTCGCTGGTGAGAGCAACACCGTCCAAAGTACAGCCGTCGAATACAATAGCAGCCTTAGGATTAACGGTGAAGTCTTTCTCGAAAGCGCAACCTACAAACTCGGTGGGAGAGTAAGGACGGCAGTATGCGTAGCCATTACCCCTGCCGAACTGGCAGTTAACGAACTTAGCATCGCCAAGAGTTGCAGCGTAGCTGGTCCAACCCTTGAATACGCAATCGGTAGCCTCGAGGCCCTGGTAGGTACCCTGGTCGCAGCTGATGGTGTAAGTAGTACCGTCGATAATCACGTTCTCCAAAACAACTTTCTCGCAGTGCTCGCTGTTGTGGTTGATGAAGATACCACGGAACGAACCGGTAACGGTGATGTTCTTGATAACACCGCCGGTGGTGCTGATACCCGAATCCCAAGTGCCACCTGCACCCTTGATGTCAAGAGTGTTGCCACCACCATCAACGGTCTGGCCATTCTTAACGTTGATACCGGTGGTACCATAGGCGTTGCTCATACCTGCGGGCTCAATCTTCACGTCGTCGGTCATAACTACATCCTCGCCAGCCTCCAAAGCACCAACGAACTCGTCAGCGGTATCAGCCTCTGTAGCCTCGGGGAAGATAGCTGTGATGTTGTATGCACCATAGATGCGGGGCATATTGGTAGGCGGAGCCAAGGTGGGCACCTTCTCGCTGTAGTCTTTATCACTAGTAACTGCAATCTGATAAGCTTTGGTGGTGGTCAGAGTGTTGTCGCCCTCAAGGGTGAGAACATAAGCTTTGTTGGATGCTTCGCGGAGCAGAACGGGAACCTCAGCTTTAAGCGTGTTGTTTGCAAGAGTCAAGTTGTAAGCACCGCTTGCTTTAGCCCTTACAGCATAACCATAAGCAGCAGAGGCCTCGATGTTGGAGTTCTTAACAACTACGTTGGTGTTGGTACCGAACGAAACACCATACTTGCTGTTAGCAACAGTAGCGTTGTCGATTACCATACCCGTACCACCGGTTGCCCAAAGCAGCGAGTGAACGTTGGTAGCCTCAACGTCTTTCACAACAATGTTGTAGCACTGACGGAAACGCAAAGCAACAACGTCGCCATTGGCGTTACCCTCGAAAGTACAACCCTCAACGGTTACGTTGTGAGCGTAGCGGTTGTGGCCGTCTTTAGCATCGTCGCAGCTGATGAAGTCGATTGTACCATCCTCGTGAGCGAAGTTGATGTTCTTGATGGTGATAGCCTCAGCAGCAGTGTGGCGAGCGCCACCGTGGAGGTAGATAGTACCGTCGTAGGCATAGCCACGGCCGTCGATAACGATGTTTACGCCCTCAACCTGGTCAACAAATACATCACCCTCGAGGTCTTTACCGACTTTGATGGTGTAGGTTTTTGCCTCGGCTGCGCGGCTGATTGCGTTGTGAGCGCTACCGGTAGCAGCGTTCAAAGCAGCCTGCAGAGCGTCGATAGTCTCAACGTAAACGGTGGTACCCTCGATGTCGAAATCCAGGTCGGGAGTGGTCTCATCCCAAGGAGTTACAGCAGCGGTGAACTCGATAGGTTTGAGCTCGAGGTTCTCGGGGGTGATGGTAGCGGTGAGGTTGTAAGCCAAACCCTGCTCGAAAGCAAGACCGGTGATGGTCGACTGTTTCTCAACGGTGTAAGCCAACTGCTCACCCTGCCATACGTCGATGGTGAAGCTGATAGCGTAGTCGAAATCTTTGGTGGGGATGGTCAGACGCTCCTGTGCAGCCTCGTGCTTGTCGCCATTAGCGTTGATTTTCTCGGTTGCACCGAACTCGAGGGTGGTGGTAGTGGCGGTGGGAACCCACTCGTTGCTTACCACGTTGATCGAACCGCTTGCGGGAACAACCATCTTCACGTCGCGAACCTCAACTTTCACGTTGTCGGTAGCAAAACCGTTCTGGAAGGTGAATTTAACCTTCGAGAGGAGGTGCTTGAACTGCATCTTCACGGGATCGATACCGGCGTTAATCTCGGCGAGAGTCTGGGGAGTCTCAACGGTTGCATAAGCATAGATGAGGTCCTCGCTACCGTCCACGTTGGCGAAGTCGATGATGTCGATGGGATAGAGGTTTGCAGTGTCGCCATTGGAAACAGCCCAGTGAGCGTTCTCAACGGGAGCAACACCTGCGAAGTAGTAGGTGTTACCGGGCATCCAGTACTGGATGTTGTCGTAACCCCAAACGGTACCTTTGAGCTCAACGAGTTCCTCGCTGAACACGCTACCGTCGTTCTCGTTCATAAATGCCCAAACCTTGAAAGCCTGGAGGGGGTTGGTGGTGTCCTCAAAGCTGGGGTCAGCAGCACCGTCAACCTCGGCACGAGTCGAGTTGGAAACATATGCGCCATCGAATGCGATAACATCCGATTTCACAATGTCAACAGTCTCGTTCTGCACGCAAGCCACCATACCGATGGCTGCGAGCGCAACTACGAAAAATTTTTTCATTGCTTTGTTTTTAGTAAAAATGGTTAATAAAATAAGTTAATTGAAAATATGTGTGTGTTTTGTGTTTTTCGTTGTGGTTGGGAGGGGCTCCACCCCCCCCCAACCTATTGAGTGTCAATCAATTACTGAACCTCTTTATTAACAACGGTCAGCAAAGTACCATCCAAAGCGGTCTGAGTGTACTCAACACCGTTAACGGTAACCTTGTAACCACGGTTATCGTACTGTTTAATCCTCCACTCGCCCGAGAAATCGCTGTCTACGTTGTTGCCTTCTGTGGTCAGGATAACGTTAGACTCGTAGTTTTGAATCTCGATAGCAGCGCAGTTCTGGTTTGCGATAGCACCAGCTTTGTCACCGGCGGTAGCATTGAAGGTACAGCCTTTAACACTAACCTTATTATCTATAGGACCACCATCTTTGTAAATCAAGATAGCCTTACCTGCGGTGTTGAAAGTACAGTTGTTAAACTCAACCTCTTCTGCGCCATAGGTCCAAATATACTGACCTTTAGCCAACTCGAAAGTACACTCGTTGAAGACTACTTTCTCGCCATAGAGGCACATATCGCCAAGGATTTTAGCACCATTATAGGTTACAGTGTTTACGTGCTGAACGCCGGTGTGGGCGCCGCTAGCCTGGATGGTAACGCCCTCGAAGGTAACATCACCGCCATGGCAGCCAGGTTTTTCTATGGTAATAACAGTACTCTCGTTACCCGAGATGGTAACCTCTTTACCTACTACAGCAGGCATAGAGTAGTTACCAGCTTCGAGAACAAGGGTGTCACCATCTTCTGCGCCACTGATTGCGGTGCCGAGGTTAGCAGGGTTCTCAACAATATTTGCGCTCTTAACAATGGTCCAATAGCCATTAACCTCCTTCACCTGATAGGTTTCAAGAGTACTGTTGGTGGTTACAGCCGAAGGAGCAACCAAAGCTGCAGATGCAACAGAAACCTCAACAGGCCACTCGGTCGAGCCTGCAGTCAAGGAGAGACGAACATCACCTTTCAACTGTGCGCCTGCCTCAACAACGAGTTTGCCGGTATTGGCACTCTTACTAGGATCTTGGAAATAGATAGACCTCTTGGTAGCCTCAAGAATTGCGCCATCCTTTACATAGAGCTCGTTGGTAGCCTCAGTACCATTGAGGAACTGACGAACGGCAGAATAAGTCGACTTAACGGTTGCATCCTTAACGGTGGTAACAGCATAGGTACCCTTACCATTGGTGAGGTTGTCGATACCATAGGCCATATCGGTACCACCAAGGTGCTCGATGGTTACACCACCCTCAACGGTGAGATTACCACCGGGGTTGTTTGCAATAACTGCGGAGTAACGATTCCAACCACTGTTGATAGTAGCCTCAACGGTCATCTCACCGTTACCTTTGATAGTAAGATTGCCTCGGTTGTCAATAAGCGAGAAGTTCTTTTCAGTTGTATCAACGATGCTAACTTTCTTGCCATTGAGGTCGATGGAGATATTCGCACCGGCGGGGATAACTACGGGCTCGTCAAGCTCGATGTCGCGGATAAGAACGATATAACCACTGTTATTCTCTACAACATTATCAATAGCAGCTTGGAGCGAGTGGCAAGAGTAGAACTCCGAATATCCCTCATATTGAACAGTAGCAACAGGATACAACTTTTTGCCTACAATTTCAACGTTAGTGGTGTTCACTTCGCCGGTAAGGGCGCTGATGCGAATGGCAGAAGAAGGATTACCATTCTCGTCCTTAGCCGTAATCGAACCACCCTCAACATTAACAACGGTATTCTCTGCGCTGTTTGTACCATTGTTGCAAAGAGAAATGGCTGAGTAATTTTCGTGAGTAGCGTTGTCGATGCTGAGCAAATCGGTGTCCTTAACATTGATTACCATATCGTAACCCCATACGTTCAGAGCGATACAACCCTGAATATCCGAGTCTGTGATATTAGCCTTTGCTTCGTTGGAAGAACCGGGGAAGTTCACTGCGTAGGTGATCACTTTGCCCTCGGCACTCTTGATGGTTACATTCTCAAGGGTGAGAGTACCATTGGTGTTGTAGTTGATACCACGCTGGCAGTACGAAGCATCGTTGATGATGGTCAGGTTCTTAACGGTAAGATTCATACCCTGAGCTTCTGAAGTAACATCAATGATGCGGGCATTGGAGCCGGCGTAGGTAAGGGTAGCACCATTACCATCGATGGTGATGTCGCGACCATTGAAAGTGGTTGCAGCAGCCCTCGAGGCAGGAGCACCAAATACCAGACCCTCGCTCAAATCGATATTACCAGTCAGAACAATGTTGGTGATTTCGGGGTTGTTGAGAGCAGCCTGCAAAGAAGCAGCAGAGCCAACAGCAGCACCGGTACCAATAGTGGTACCACCACCGGTAACCCAACCTTCAACAGTGCCTACGGTGAACTCGATAGACTCCATATTGAGCGACTCCGAGTCGATGGTAGCGGTCAGGTTGTAGGCCTTACCCTGCTCGAAAGCAACACCTGCAACGGTCGAAGACTTGGCAACATCCTTGTTAATCAGAACGCCATTGAAGTAAACATCAACCTTGAAGGTGATGGCGTAGGTCTTGGTGTTGTCGGCAGGAATAACGAACTTGGGAGCACGCGAATCGGCAGCATTAGCAGCGATTTGCTCACCAGCCGCAAAATCCAAAGTGGTGGTGCCGGTGGGGTCGCTCCAGGTTCCGTCGATGGTGTAGGTACCCTCTGCGGGAACGGTCATAGTGATATCCTTAACCTGAAGGGTAATGCCATCTTGGGTACCAAAACCGTTGGTGAAGGCAAAGTTCACTTTCGACAGCAAGTGGTTGAAAGTGAAGGATACGGGACCATTGTCCTGACCTGCATCGGCAGCCTGTTTCTCGTAGGCAGCGTAGATAAGGTCGCTCTCGCCGTCAACGGTGTAGTCGATAGCGGTAACCTTACCACTTTCAGCAACGGATACTGCTTCCACAGCTGCAGTCAGAGGAGCAACAGCCTGGAAGTGGTGCATCTCACCGGGAGCCCAATACCTTGCGCCACCGCCGTACTGCCAAGCACCGCTTGCGTTGGTTACTTCGGTGCCCTCGAACAATGCTACCGACTGATTGTCAGCGTCGCCAAGGCCGCTGATGTAGCCCCATACGCCGAACTCGCCCAGGTTGGCTGCGGTGAGCTCTGCACGGGTTGCGTTGTCAATGAAAGCATTGTCGAACGCAATCTCATTACCGGTAGGCAACTCGGTAATCTGCTCGTTCATACAAGCAACCATACCGATGGCTGCAAGTACTACAATGAAGATTTTTTTCATCTTTCGTGTAAATAAAAATTAGTTAGTAAATAGAGTTAATTGTTTGTAAATTTTCTTGTTTTGTTTGTCTGTTTATCTTTCGTTTATCTTTCGTTTCTCTCCTGTTTCTATACTTTGGTGTTAATTAGTTTCTCTCCCTCTCTGTTCGCACGCGTGCGTGCGCACGTTATTATATATAGGTATAGGCGCGTTACAGCGAAGGCAAAATGTCCAGCGGGATGTCCTGGTAGTCGCCCCAGCCGTTAACATCAACGTCAAACGAGCCGGAACCCTGCGAACCATCCTCCGAGGATACCTCAATGCCATCCACCACAATAACTCCACCGTGGGGCTGTTTCTTCACCTGATCCGTAACGTCAAAGTCGAAGTTCAGCATCTTACCGTTACGCAGCATCACCTCCAAGTTCAGAGCGTGTTTCGCCTCCTCGCCACGGCTCGGGTAGTGGTCGTGGGGGAACGAGGGCGCACCAAACGACCTCACCTGGGCCTCAACACCCTTGTCGGTAACCGTGCAGTCGTAAATCAGCGTCGCAGCAACATCCGATGTGTCGCCCGTGTTCATCGTTACCGACGCAGCCATACCCGTCAGAGCACCACGCGCAATGGCTACATACTTCAAACCGGAAGTGAACTTGTAGTGAATGTAGTAGGTGTAGACCAGAGGCTGCAAAACAACATTCTCCACAACAGGGTCCACACTCTTCTCAGGCTCGTAGCCCTCAATGTAGTTCGCAAACAGCATATCGGGAGGCGTGATGGTCTCCTCGCCCTTGTTGGCAAACTCACTCGCCTTATAGGTCGAGCGCGAACGTACACGTGTCGTCGCACGGGTGGTTGCGCTATTGCCCTCCTGGTGGCGCGAGAAAACAATATACTCCGTGTCGTTGTTGTACAACAAAATGTTGTTCGGACCCTCAAACAGATTAACTACGCCGCCATCCGCGCCAATGTTGTGGTTGTCGCTACCCGACTCCACCCCATAGTTCACAACACGCAAGCCACTCGGCTTCGTGGGACGCAACTCGTCGTAGGGCACGTAGTCGCTCGGCCACGAGGTGGACCAATCAATGCCTCCATAGCACTCCTCCCAATCGTAGCGGTAGTCCGCAACTATCCTGATGTGATATTTGTGGGCGTGCTCACGGTGATTGTAGCACAAATCCTTGTGCTCACACGAACTCAGCAACGGAAGCAATATCGCCAATATGTACAAAACCTTCTTCATTATCGCGCACCTCCTTTCTCCCTGTTGTAGTTATCACAGCCAATGAGCCAAACAAGGGAAATTTCACACTTCGTAGGACCAATATATTGGCGACGCTTCGTGGCCTGCCATACGTAGTGTCCATCAATGGGCAAATATTCATAAAACTCTCCACTGTGGTAACCAACGCCCAAAGTGAAATCCAAATTCAAACGATAGGCAAGAGGCAGCGAGTAGCCATACTCAACACCAGCAGCCCAACTCCAACGCTCGGCCAAAATACCCTTACCGCCCAACTCAAAGTCATAGGTAATCATCTGGCCATACAAACCAACGTGGTGGCCCGTCAGAGGCTTCTGCTTGGCTTGCTTGCCAAACCACCAACGCAGCGATGCATCACCACCGTAGGTGCGCCAATACCACGCCTTACTATCATTCTTCCACCACGCGTAGTGCCAATTGGCATCAAGCGACAAGTTGTAGCCCAGATAAATCTCCGCACCAATGTTCGGAATCAGTGCCAAGTCGTAGAGAGCATTGGTGGAAAGCGACATATGCAGAGTGGAGGTGCACTCCTTCGGCAACTGCTTCACCACAACCTCCGTGGCATTGCCGCCGCTCGCAACCGAAATCACAGCCTGGCGTTCCTCACCACTCCTATTGGGTTTCGCAACAAACTTCACCACGCCGTCTTCGCCAACCTCAACGTTCTCAATCCACTCAGCGTCGCTGGTGGCAACCGTCTCGCCCGCGTCTACAGCACTACACTCATAGGTGATGACTCCCAGGCCACCATCCGCAGGCACACTCATAGGCGACTCCGAGGTGATGGTAACACGAGGCTCAACGCCCTCCTGCTCAACGGTAAGTTCCTGAGTCTGGCCAAAGCACTCCACCTTGACCACAGTCGAGCGGGGGTGTATCGATTTGTTGGGGCCAACATTGAACGAAATGGTCTCGTCATTAGCCACAACGCCGGGAATCCACTCAACCTCACTCCCCACAACGGGAATATTCTTATTGTTGGGAACATTGGTAGTGTAAGCCACAGTGGCACTGCCTCCCTCGGCAGGCACCTTCACCAAAGGCTCACCAACGAAGAACAAGGCGGGGGTTGCTGCATCCTGCTCCACAACCACCTCCTCGTGTTTGTCGTAGATGTCCAACGTAATCACCGAGGTACGCTCCTCGGCAACCTCATTGGGCTGCACCTTGTAGGTTACCTCCGTGGCCGACGACTTGATGTCGGTAATCCACTCGGCATCGCAATGGGTCAGCGGAGCCACCTTGTCGGCCACATTCTTCTGGAATGTGATGACGCCTTCGCCACCCTCTGCCGGATACCTCACAGGGCTCTGGGTGGTGATGGTCAGCTCACACGCATACATCACGTAGGTGTCAACGGATGCATAACGCAACTCGGGATAGAGATTCGCCAGCAACCAACGATACGCCTCGCCATTGTGCAGAGCCTCTATCTTCTTCTGACGTTGATTTACCACCACGCCATTAACTTTGACGTTCTCGGGAGTGTTCTTGATGATATCAAGCACCTCCTCACGGTAAGGAACGTCCTCACGCTGTTCCACAAGCGACAACAGCAACGACCAGTCAATACCCTTGAAGTCGATTTCGTAGCCAATGCCGGTGTGCACCTGTTTACTAATCCAATTGGCAATCGCTTTGGCACGCGCATTAACCAAGCGGGTGTTGATTTGGTTGGTACCCTCGGGCGACGCACTGGCGTGAACCTTCACCTTGCCTTCCACTTTGGCATCATCAAGCAGATAGTCCTTCAGGACCTCTACCAAGCGGTCAAGGTGTTCGCCATTGGACATATAGTCCCTGTCTATCACCGAAGAATTCTGACGGAAGTAGACTGTTACCACTTCCGAACGCTCCAAACCATTTTGCTCTGCCGACTTAACTTCCTGTGCGCCAACGCCCACAGAGAGCATCAGTGCCGATAGCAGAGTGATAAATGATATATATTTTTGTCTTCTCATAGCCGTATTTACTATTCATTACATCGCCTCGTGCACGCACGCGTTCGTACGCGCGAGGTTTTGCATAAGTACAAACAACGCCGCAAGGTATGAAAAATTTCTCAAAAACATAACAAATAATGATAAAAAAATTACAAAAAAATCAACCACTTCAACACCGTAGGGGGGGGGTAATTTGCTGTTTTTCAATTGGTTACGTGCACGACTCGAGCGTAATAGCACTTTTGCCGCAAACTCACGCCCACGCACCCACCAAATTCGCCCCCAAAACGGAGCTCTTCCTCACCCCAAAACGGAGCTCTTCTTCCGCCCCCAAAACCAAACACACAATGCAAATACCTTGCCTACTTTTAAGAAGAACTCACC